>CAZJBC010000038.1:0-14471 GCA_964543805.1 uncultured Brevundimonas sp. | reverse complement strand
GTGACCTTCGCGGGCCAGAACGAAATCCTCACCCTCAGCCACTCGGCCCGCAACCGCGCCCTGTTCGCCCAGGGCGCAGTCCAGGCCGCCACCTGGCTGGCCGGCAAGAAGCCGGGCCTCTACGACATGATGGATGTGCTTGGGTTTAACTAGCGCCCGCCGGTCGACCCAAACCCTCCCGCGCCGCGGCTCGTCTCGTCCAGCTCGCTCGTCTCCAGCCACTCGGCCCGGGTCACCGGGGCGATGACCAGCTGGGCGATGCGGTCGCCGCGGCGGATCGTGAAGTCCTCTTCGCCGAGGTTGATCAGGATCACCTTCACCTCGCCGCGATAGTCGGAATCGATGGTCCCTGGCGTATTCAGGCACGTCACCCCCGCCTTGGCCGCCAGCCCGGACCGGGGCCGCACCTGGGCCTCGAAGCCCGGCGGCACGGCAAAGGCCAGGCCTGTCGGGACCATGGCCCGGGCGCCGGGCTTGATCACCATGGGCTTATCCTCGGCCACGCCGGCCCGCAGGTCCATGCCCGCCGCGCCCGGGGTTTCATAGGCCGGCAGGGGCAGGCCCTCGCCGTGGGCCAGGCGCTTGATCGGGATGGTCGGGGTCATGTCAAAGCCTCGGCGATGCGGCCGGCGATTTTCGCCGAGACCAGAGATTTGTCCGCCCGCTCCCAGCGCTCGACGCTCTTGGCGGTGATCAGCAGCACGGCGTTCTCATCGCCGCCCATGACGCCCTTTTCGGTCACGTCATTGGCGATGATCCAGTCGCAGCCCTTGCGGGCGAGCTTTGTCCGCGCGTGGGCCTCGACATCGTTGGTCTCGGCGGCAAAGCCGACGACCAGCCGCGGGCGGCGTTTCTTCAGGCCCGCGATCGTCGCCAGGATGTCCTTGTTTTCGACGAGCGTGATGGTCGGCGGGCCGGCGTGGCCTTTCTTCAGCTTCACGCCGAACGCCTCGTCCGGGCGCCAGTCGGCGACGGCGGCGACAAAGACGCCGATGTCCAGCACTTCGCCGGCCCTGGCGACCTCCATGGAGGCCTTGTACATCTCCTCGGCGGTGACCACGTCGATCCTCTTGACGCCAGCGGGGGTCGGCAGGGCGGTGGGCCCGCTCACCAGAGTCACGTCCGCGCCCAGCATGGCCAGGGCGCCGGCGATGCCATAGCCCTGACGGCCCGACGAGCGGTTGGTGATCACCCGCACCGGATCCAGCGGCTCTTCGGTGGGCCCGGCGGTGACCAGGGCCCTCTTCCCGGCCAGGGGCGCGGCTGGATCGCCCTGCAGGGCGGCGATGATGGCGTCGAAGATCGCCTGCGGCTCGGCCAGGCGCCCCGCGCCAAACTCGCCGCAGGCCATGGCGCCCTCGTCAGGGCCGACGATGCGCACGCCGTCGCCTTTCAGGGTCTTAAGGTTACGCTGCGTGGCCGGATGCTCCCACATGCGCACGTTCATGGCCGGCGCCATCAGCACCGGCTTGTCGGTAGCCAGCAGGGTGGTGGTGGCCAGGTCATCGGCTATGCCGTGGGCGGCCCGGGCCATCAGATTGGCGGTGGCCGGCGCCACCACCACCAGGTCGGCCGAGCGCGACAGCTGGATATGGCCCATCTCAGCCTCAGCGGTCAGGTCGAACAACTCGGTGTAGACCTTGTCCTCGGCCAGGGCCGCCAGGGACAGAGGCGTGATGAACTTCGCCCCCGAGGCGGTCAGGATCGGCCGTACGGCGATGTTCGCCTTGCGCAGCAGCCGCACCAGCTCCAGCGCCTTGTAGGCCGCCACGCCGCCGCCGACGATCAAGAGAACCCGCTTTTCCATTCCGCCCCAATAACCCGGAACCATGACACTGGGAACGCCGATCAGAATACCGATCGTCCCGCCCGCACCTTGTCCGGCGGCGCCTGGAAGAGGGCGGTGATGGCCGCGACCTCGGCGCGGGCGACGATCAGCACGCCGTCGCCGGCTTTGAGCGTTGTTTCCGGCGGCGGCCGGGTCAGGGTCTCGCCGCCATGGCGGTCCAGCTGAACGACGAAGAAGCCGCCCTTCGCGCGCTTCTCAAGCTGGCCGATGGCGATCCCGATCGCGCCGGCGCCTTCCGGCACAGCGATCATTTCCAGCTGCAGACCCAGGTCGCGCAGGGTCTTGTCGAAGTCGCGCATGCGCTCCGAGCCGCGGATGAAGCGGGCGGTTTCCGGAAACAGGATCATCTCGGCGATCCGTTCGGCTCCGATATGAGTGGGCAAGACGACTTTGTTGGCGCCGGCGTAGATCAGCTTGCTCTCAGTGGACGGTTGCTCGCCCCGGGCGATGATCTGGATGTCGGGGTTCAGGCTGCGGGCGCTGAGCGTGATGAAGACATTGGCCGAGTCGTCGGGCAGGACGGTGGCCAGGATCCGGGCCCGCTTGACGCCGGCGGCGATCAGACCGGTCTCGTCGGCCGCATCGGCCTTCAGACACAGATGGCCCAGGGCGCGGGCCTGGGCGATCCGGCCCTCGTCGCGTTCGATGATCAGCAGGTCGGCCCCGCCGTTCTTCAGATCCTGGGCCAGCATCACCCCAATGCGGCCAAAACCGCAGATGATGACGTGGTTCTTCAGCCGCTCGATTTCGCTCGTCACCTTGTCTACTCCCAGGAGTTGCCGGATTTCGCCCAGGGTGAACACCTGGACCAGGGCGCCGGTCAGCAGGATCATGCCCGTGCAGCCGAACACGATGGTCGATAGCGTCAGGGCGTGCAGGACCGGCGTATCGATCGGCCGCACCTCCTGAAACCCGACGGTGTAGACCGTCAGGATGACCATGTAGAAGGCGTCGGTGAAGCTCCAGCCGGCCGCCATATAGCCGGCTGTCTCGACCGCGATCAGGGCAAGCATGAAGGCGATGACCGCCGCAAGATTGCGAAGTGGCGATCCCATCAAGCCTTCGACCGTGCGCTTCATGGGCCAAGCCTTGACCGGTCAGGCGGCCCGCCGATAGGGCCGGACGCCCCGATTGCGGCAGCCAATCCCGCTTTGCCTTCAATGCAGGCGCCAGCCCATTTTAGGTCGCGCTAACGCTCGCCGTTGGCTCGCTGCTTGAGCGGCGCTTTTGCGTAGCGCTAACGCTCGCCTTCGGCTCGCTGCCTGAGCGCGAAAATAATTCTGGACTCTCGTGGAAAAATGTTCTTCTTTCGTTCCGTTTTCAACCTGGGGGACCTATATACGTGCTTGACCCAGCCGCGCGGGCGTGACATAAAGTCTCCAACGGAGACGCAGCCATGTTCACGACCTTTGAAACCCTTCCCCAACTGTTCGCGGCCTTCCCGACCGAACAGAGCGCGATTGACCACTTCACCGCGATCCGCTGGGCCGATGGGAAGTTCTGCCCGCTGTGTGGCAATGCCGACGAAAAGCGCATTGGCACGTTGACCGGCACGAACACTCACAAGTGCTATGCGTGCCGCAAGCGCTTCTCCATCCGCGTCGGGAGCATCTTCCAAGACACGAAATTGCCCCTGCGTACGTGGTTCGCCGCGATCTGGATGATTACTGCTCACCCCAAGGGCATCGCCTCGACCACGCTGGCGACCGATCTGGGCATTACCCAGAAATCGGCGTGGTTCGTCCTGCACCGTCTGCGCCATGCCGCCCGCACGAATAGCTTCAATGCGCCCCTGTCCGGCACCGTGGCCGTTGACGAAGCCGCCCTGGGTGGCCTTGAGCACAACAAACACGCCAAGGACCGCAAGCATGGCCGGGCCGGAATGCACGAAAAGACCATCGTCATGGGCATCGTGCAGAAGGACGGCGAAGTCCGGGCCGGGGTTATCGACCGCACCGACGCCAACACCCTGCACAGCGTGATCGAGTCTCACGTTGAGCCCGGCTCAACGGTTGTGACCGACAACTACAAGGGCTATCGCGGTTTAGACTACCATTACGACCACCGCACGGTGAACCACAGCAAGGGCGAATACGTGAAGGACGGCTTCACCACGAACGGCGTTGAAAGCCTCTGGGCGCTGTTCAAGCGCCAGTATCACGGGACGCACCACTACATCTCGCCGAAGCATATGGACCAATATCTTGGCGAAATGGCCTTCCGCCAGAACCGCCGGGAGATGGCCAAGGGCGACCGTGTCAACGCCCTGCTCGCCCAACCGCAAGGCCCGCTGCCGTGGAAGGTGTTGACCGCATGAACGGCAAGAAACTGGAACGCCCCCTGTATCTGGACATGCCCTTCGGGGAGGCAATGGCCCGTTACGCCCAGACTAAGCCCGAAGAAGTAGAACCGCCGCCGGGGAAGAAGCGAAAGGCCGCCAGACCTAAGCCAAAGGGGGCCTAGTGCTTGTTGTTTGGCTTGGGAATCAAAATGCCCAGTGCGCGCTCCCAGTTCTCAATGGTGGACGGCGCAATTTGATCGTCCATGTCGTAGCCGACCAGTGAGACGAAGGAATCGTTTTCAGGGCTGTAGAGGTAGTACACCGTCCACGGGACGAAGGGTTTGACGCTTTCGCCAGGAAACTCTTGAGGTTCGCAGCCCATGGCCACGAAAAGATCCACGGCCTGTTGGACGGTTAGCCAAGGCTCATCGAGCTTGGCCGACACCCGGATTAGTTGGCGGCGGCTTGTTGCGGGCGATAGCCACGTAGGTCGATGTTCGGACGCTTCAGTTCAGTCGTCGGCATCGGACCGAGCGGCTTGAGCTCAACGGTCGC
This sequence comes from uncultured Brevundimonas sp., assembly GCA_964543805.1. Classification (GTDB taxonomy): domain Bacteria; phylum Pseudomonadota; class Alphaproteobacteria; order Caulobacterales; family Caulobacteraceae; genus UBA5005. Next base: position 9,786 of record CAZJBC010000038.1, on the reverse strand, counting down.
ATTTTCGAACATTTCCAGATAGCGCTCAGGGGCGGCCGAAATCTTCTCAAGCCCATTCCTTCCAAGCCGTTGATTGATCAACATGGTCGAAATAAGCGACTTCAAGAAAGCTGCCGGCGCGTCCATTAGGTCCTTTGCTTGGGCAACGACATCAAATTCGACGCCGTGAATGACCCAAACGTCGCCTTCTTGGAATGCCACCGCGCGGATTTGGCCTTCCGTTTTCATAGACACTCCCAATTCGCAGACGTGCGAACAGCCCTTCGGCAATGTAGTTTTTCACTAGGGAGTTAACAAGCCGCTATATCGGAAGTTCCTTTAAAGGCTTCATGACAACGTTATCACCACGATCATCGCGGCTTTCAACGCAACGGCAGCGTGGTCTGTATCGGCCGATGTGTTGGCGGGAGGGTTACCCCTCCCGCCCCAGCCTTAGCGCCGCGTATGCGGACGCGGGCGAATATGCGGACGCACCGGGATGATGCGGCCACGCTGGATACGGCGGTAGCGCCGCACGTGGATGTAATAGGGGGTCATGGCTTCCTCTTGGCTTGCCATTGATGGGCTACCGTGAGAGGATTCCGGCGTTGACCCTCCCTCTCACCGGTTGGATGGAAAATATTGGGAGCCGCCCCCTGGCTGGGGGGCGGCTCTCGTCGTTTCTGGGGGTCTAGTCTCAGGGCGGCGTCATGATCGCACTCCATCGTGGTTGTCGATGGAATCACGGTGCCATGACCGCCAAAGGCTCGTCAGATCATAAGTCGAAAATAAAGGCTCATAATTCGCGCGGCTATTTATGAGCCTTCGCCTTGTGGGCGTCCCAGTAGGGTGTCGCGTGGCGTCTAGCCGTTGCTTCGCTTATGTCTATGTCGTTTTCGACACCCCAACCCATTAGGGCGCGTTCCACGTCTGCGAGGGCGGAGGCTCGTAATTCCCCTTTGAGGGCTTGGATGGCGATATCCGCCCACGCCCGCTCCCAGTGGGTGCCCTTCGGGCGTCCACGCTTACGCGATTCGCCGGGTGCTTCTGACGCGTCCGCGCCTATGATTGCCTTCACGCCCTCCCTGTCGAAAGACATTCCGATAAGTCGGACTTCTACAAGGTCGTCGTCGTCGCGATAGATGACGGCGAAATCTCCGGCGATCCAATCGACGTGAGATTGGCGATTCGTGTTTTTGAAATCACGCCAGAAACGCAGGGTGAGAGGCTCAACCACCGATGGGTGGGTTATTAGCTCGCCGCCAATGTAAACGGCTCGTGCTGAATAGTGCGAAACCAGGGCGTTGCTGGCTGCCCGCTCGACAAGCGCGTCCTGAGCGGAGTGCGCGGTCGGATAGCGCCCCTTCAGAAACTCAACCGCTGCCGCCGCAGATAACCAAGTGACATCATCATCATTCGCCATCGGCGGCCAAGCTCGGGCGCCGACGCCGGGGAGTCAACCAGCGGGTCGCAACGGCCATTCCCGCTCGATCTGAGTTCGAACAATCCTCAGATCATGATAGCGATGCGATCCCGTTCCGGGTCCACCCTTATCGGTCGTGAGGCGGTCATTTGCATCCCGCCCATATTCTGAAAGTCCGCAGTGCTCCCAAAAGCTCGCTGGGATCGCATGATCTAGTCCGCCAGGCGTCCTCCGGCCCCACACCCGTATCTTGCTGTAAAATGCTCTTTGGCGAATGTCAGCAAAGACGGGGCGGATAGCCTCTAGATCGGTCATGGCCGTGGGAGCCCACCTTCCGGTCAAGATGTGCCCGATGGCGCATTCAATGTTCTCGTCCGGCTCTTGCGGCTGATACGAGTCAACAGTGGCTTGAAGAGCCGCCTCGCGGGCGACCGCCTCCCTTGCCATTGCGGGCGGTACCGTAACAAATCCAGAGAGCGCGAAACCAAGGACCACCAGACCGCTACCCGCCACCCCAGCCACTGCCGTAATCGGCACTTGGCGCGTACTCAGCCAAACGGCCACGGCTGTGAAGGCGACCCCGGCGAGCGCCCCAACTAGCCTCACAGGCGTTGACCACGAGCTTGCGCGGACGGCTTCTGCCCACGCTCTTTTTGAGACCGCTTTCCAATACCCCATTCAGGGCCAATACCACGATTCTGGGCTGGGTCCCTCACGTATATAGGTCCCCAACCTGGGAAGGGGACTGACATGAATTTCAGGCCTGTGTTGAGCGCGACCGCGCTTGGGCTTTTGCTTATCGCCGCCGCCTGCAAACAGAACGTCGCTGATCTGCCGGCGCGGGACCATTCAAAGGATGGCTCCGTCACGCCCGTCAACCTGCCGACGAGCACCGATGTGGCCAAGACCGATCCGCGCGATCAGCCGATCCCGCAGGTCTCCGGCAAGCCCATGTGGGCGGCCAACCGCACCCATACGGCCGAGGAAAACGCCCAGTACCAGTTCGAGAAGCACGGTTCGGAATTCGGGACGGCGACGCTGACCGCCTTTGTCGCCAAGGCGCACGACTTCACCAGCCACCCGCCGGCCGCCGCCGAACATATCACCCGGGCCAATGGCGACACCCTGCTCTATGACGCCAAGAGCAATATCTTCGCCGTGGTGACCAAGGATGGCGCGCCACGCACCATTCTGAAGCCCACGGACGGAGCGTCCTACTGGGCCCAGCAAAAGGACGAGGCGGCGAACGGCGGCGATAGCAAGAGCGGTGGCCGCTCGGGCTCTAGAGCCTCCACACGAAAGCCGCCGTCGCAAGGATGATCAGGCCGGCGAGGGCCGCGCCCATCGCAAACCAGATGGCCGCCTCGCCGGCCCGCCTGGGCTGTACGATGACGGTGGGCGCGGGCTCCTTTTCGGCCAGACGCACGATGGCCCGCGCCGCGGCGACGATTTCGTCCAGATAGCCCCTGGCGCGGGCGATGGGCGAAAGCTCGCGGGCGATATAGCGCTCGACGATCGGCTTGGCCGCCGCCCACAGGTCCAGGTCGGGGTGCAGCCGCCTGGCCACGCCTTCGACTGCGACCATGGTTTTTTGCAGCAGAACCAGTTCCGGCCGCAGATGCATGTCGAAGAGGGCGGTGATCTCGAACAGCTGGGTCAGCAGCCGGCCCATGGAGACGCTGTCGGCGGCCCGGCCGATCACCGGCTCGCCCACCGAGCGCAGGGCCTGGGCGAACAGTTCCAGCGACTGTTCCTTGGGCACGTAGCCAGCTTCGAAGTGGGCCTTGGCCACCCGCAGATAATCGCGGGTGATGAAGCCCCAGAGGATCTCGGCCAGATAGCGCCGCTCGTTGGGCCCGATGCGGCCGATGATGCCGAAATCCACCGCAATCAGCTTGTCGGGCGCATCCAGGAACAGGTTGCCCTCGTGCAGGTCGGCGTGAAAGACGCCGTGATCGAGCGCCTGAGCCAGGAAGGCGCGGATCAGATTGATGGCCGTCGAATGCCGGTCCACGTCGGGGGCGCTCATCGAGGCCGGATCGGACAGGGGCAGGCCGCCTGCCCACTCCAGCACCATCACTCGCCGGCTGACGTTTTCCCAGACCACGGCCGGCGCGCTCATCAGCCCGTCCCTGGCCATGACCGCCTTCAGTTCGTCGGCGCCGCCCGCTTCGAGCCGCAGGTCCGTCTCCAGCTGCAGCGAGCGGATGACGGTGTCGGCCAGGGCAATCGGCTCCAGCCGCCGGGCCGGGCGAATGTGGCGGTCCGCCAGACGGGCGGCCAGAGTTACGGCCTGGGCGTCGCGGGCGATGCGCGCCTCGATGCCAGGCCGCAGCACCTTGACGGCCACCTTGCGTCCGTCGAGCAGCACGGCCGGATGAGCCTGGGCGATGGACGCGGCGGCGATCGGCGGATCGATGGAGGTGAAGATTTGCTCGGGCGGCCGGCCCAGGCTGCGTTCGATCTCGGCCCGCGCCACGCTGAGCGGAAAAGGCTCGAGGGCATCCTTCAGGTGGGACAGGTCGGTGGTGAAGACCTCGCCGAAGATGTCCGAGCGGGTCGAGAGCAGCTGGCCCATCTTGATGGCCGCGGGACCCAGGCCTTCCAGCGCGCGAGCCAGGCGTTGGCCCGGCCGGCCGTTGCGCGCGGCGCGGCCCGAAAACAGTCGCAGGGTGCGCGCGGTCAGCAGCACCCCGCCAGACAGATAGGGGTCGATCTCACGCGGCAGCAGAGCATCGGCGCGCACCAGCCGCCAGCCGGCTCCGGTCAGCCTGAAGAACGCGGCGATATCGCTCAAACCGCCCAGCCGTGGTGCAGGGCGGCGACGCCGCCGGTGAAGTTGGTCCAGCCGACGTTTGAAAAGCCGGCCTCGCGGATCATGGCCGCGAAGCGGTCCTGGGGCGGAAACCGGCGGATGCTCTCGACCAGATACTGGTAGGAGGCCCGATCCTTCGCCACCAGCTGGCCCAGGGCCGGAATGACCTTGAAGGAATAGGCGTCATAGGCCTTTTGCAGCGCCTCGGTGACGGGCCTCGAAAACTCCAGGCACAGGAATCGCCCGCCCGGCTTCAGCACCCGGCGGGCCTCGCGCAGGGCGGCGGCAATGTCGGTGACATTGCGGATGCCAAAAGAAATTAGATAGGCGTCGGCGCAGGCGTCGGGCAGCGGCAGCCGCTGCGCATCGCCCACGCTCCAGAGAATGGAAGGATCGAACGCCCGGGTCCGGCCTGCGGCGATCATCTCGGCATTGTAGTCGATGACCATGATGCTGGCCGGCTCGCCGCCGCGCCGCTTGCGGGCCCGCTGCGCCAGTTTCGCGAACCGGCGGGCCATGTCGCCGGTGCCGCCGGCGCAGTCGACGATGAATTCGCCGGGCTGGGGGTTGAGCCTGGCCGCCGTCATGTCTTTCCAGACCCGATGCACGCCGGCGCTCATCACATCGTTCATGACGTCATAGCTTGAGGCGACGGAGTCGAACACGCCGCGCACCATCCCGGCCTTGTCGCGCGCATCCACGTCGGCAAAGCCGAAGGTCGCGGTCTTTTCGAGGGCGGGATTGCTCATGGCGCTTGCCTTTAGACCTTGCGCGCGCGCCCGTCATCCGTTCCCGACTCGCCGGCGGCGGGTTTAGGCTGCGTGAATGGACCAGACCTTTCCCGGAACCGACGGATATGCGGCCGAGGCGCCCGGGCTCATCGAGCGTTACGAAACACTGCCCTTCGATGCGGTTCACGCTCCGGTGCTGCACCTGATGCCTTCCCGGCCGGTCAGCATTCTCGACATCGGCGCGGGCGCAGGCCGCGATGCGGCGCATCTGGCGGCGCTGGGCCATTCGGTAGTCGCCGCCGAGCCCACGGCGCCGTTCATCGACGCCGCCCGCGCCAGCCATGCGCAAAGCGGCGTTCTGTGGTTGCAGGACGGCCTGCCTGATCTGGCCCAGGTGCGCGACCTGGACCGGACGTTCGATCTCATCCTGCTCACCGCGGTATGGATGCATCTGGACGAGGCCGAGCGCGGGCGCGCCATGCCGGTCGTGGCGGCCATGCTGGCGCCGGCCGGTCGCCTGATCATGATGCTTCGCTACGGGCCGGTTCCGTCGGGACGGCGGATGTTTCAGATTCCGCGAGATGAGACGCGGGCTCTGGCCGCCGCCCAGGGTCTGGAACTGGTGCACGACAGCTGGAACCTGGCGATCCGGGAGCCGAACAGAGGTCTCGGCGTGCACTGGAACCGGCTGGCGTTTGAGCGGCCCTGAGGTCTCTTGCGCCGGCGCCGGGCATCGACGATGACGGGTCATGCCCGAACTGCCTGAGGTTGAAACGGTTCGCCGGGGTCTTTCGCCGGCTCTGGTCGGCGCACGGCTGGTCCGCGTCGAGCAACGGCGGCCCGATCTGCGGTTCGTCTTTCCCGAAGGCTTCGTTCAGCGCCTGACCGGCGCACGAATTCTTGGCCTTGAGCGGCGGGCGAAATATCTGCTTGCGCCCCTGGACCGGGGCGACACCCTGGTCATGCACCTAGGCATGACGGGCCGGTTCGAGGTGGGAGGGACCACAGCCTCGCGTCCGGGCGATTTTCTCTACGCCGCTGCGCCCGACCCCAAACACGCCCACGTCGTCTTCGAGACCGAGGCCGGCGATGTGGTCACCTATTACGATCCGCGCCGCTTTGGCTTCATGGATCTGATCGCCTCAGACAAGCTTGAAAGCCATCCCTGGTTCGCCGGGATGGGGCCCGAACCGCTCGGCCCCGGCTTCGACGAGGCTCTGCTCAAGCGCGCCTTCGCCGATCGCAAGCAGGGGCCAAAAACCCTGCTGCTGGATCAGCGCGTGGTGGCGGGCCTGGGCAATATCTATGTCTGCGAGGCCCTGCACCGGGCGGGAATCTCGCCCCTCAAGCCGGCCGGCGCCGTCAAGCCGGCGCGGCTTGGCTCGCTCGTCAAGGCCGTGCGCGAGGTGCTGGCCGAGGCGATTCTGGCGGGGGGCTCGACCTTGCGCGACTATGCCGCCGCCGACGGGGCGCTGGGCTATTTCCAGCACCGGTTCCGCGTCTATGGCCGCGAAGGGCAGGCCTGCCCTACCACCGGCTGCGGCGGGATTATCGAGCGTCAGGTCCAGGCCGGCCGCTCAACCTTTTTCTGCCGCCTTTGCCAGCGATGAGACCCGTCATGTTCAGGCACGTCTTTCTCGCCATCGCCCTGCTGTTGCTGACGGCCGGTCCCGCCCAGGCCAAGCCGCCCATGTGGATAATCCACGATGCGGACTCGACCATCATCCTGTTCGGCTCGGTCCATATTCTGCCGACCGGCCAGGACTGGCAGCCCGACGCGCTGAAGAGCGCCATCGCCCATGCCGATGACCTGTGGTTCGAAATTCCCTTCGACGACGCCTCGCGCCTGTCGGCCAGCCAGTCGCTGCTGCAGCGCAGCCTGCTGCCCCAGGGCCAGAGCCTGACCGCCCTGATGGCGGCGGCCGATGTGGAACGGCTGAAACGGGTGGCGACCACTCTTGGCCAGCCCCTGGCGTCCTTTGACCGCATGGCGCCCTGGATGGCGGACGTGGCCATATCCCAGGCCTTTGTCGACGCCCATGGCGGCGATGAGTCTTCGGGCGTCGAGGAGGTGCTGAACCGCGAAGCGCCCGCCGGCGCGCGCCGGCGCGCCTTTGAAACGGCGGACGATCAGATCTCCACCCTGGCCGACGCGCCCCGGGCCGAACAGCTGGCCAGCCTGGCCGAGACTCTGCGCTCGGTCGAGGAAGAGCCTGGCGACTTCAACGATATCGTCACCGCCTGGATGAAGGGCGATATGGCCGGCCTCATCAGGGACGCCCTCGATCCGCTCAGGAAAACCACGCCGGAGACCTACAGGCGGCTGATCACGGTGCGAAATCGCGCCTGGGTGCCGCTGATCCTTCAGCGTCTGGCCGGCTCAGGTAATACGGTGATGGTTGTGGGCGTGGGGCATCTGATCGGGCCTGACAGCGTGCCTGCCATGCTTCGCGCCCGCGGCGTCAAGGTGGACGGTCCGTAAGATAAAGCCGGCTTGCGTTGACGTGAGGTGGGCCTTTCGCTATAGGCGCGCCTTCTTAAATTTCCGGCGTGGGCAAATGGTCCCGCGCAGCAGAGGCTCTACGAATGGCTAATACGCCCGGCTCCAAGAAGGCGATCCGCAAGATCGCCCGCCGCACCGAAGTCAACAAGGCGCGCCGCTCCCGCGTCAGAACCTACGTGCGCAAGCTCGAGGAAGCGATCGCTGCGGGGGATGCCAAGAACTCCGCCACGGCGTTCCAGGAAGCCCAGAGCGAGCTGATGCGCGCGGTGGGCAAAGGCGTGGTTCACAAAAATACCGGCGCGCGCAAAGTGTCGCGCCTGGCCGCCCAACTGAAAAAGCTAGGCGCGGCCTAACGCTTCCTCAGGGTTGAGTTAACTCTAACGCCTCTAGATTCTTGAAGAATTCATGACGCGCCGGGCCCAACACGCCTGGCGCGTTTTCTTATGAGCCGCAGCAAAAGGTTGTGACCATTTGCCGCCTCAAATTTTTTTTTGCGACAGTTTTCTTAAGCGCTTGAATGACCTGTCGCGAGTCAAGAACCATGTTCGCGAATCAGCCCCGATTCTTCCATTGACCGGTGGGTTCGGACGGCTATCGTAAAGACAGAAACGAGCTTCCCCGAGTGGATAACCAAGGCGCATGGGCCTTGTCGGGCGGCGGGTAAGCTTCTGTATCGGTTGTATTTTTTTAAATCAGAAAAGGGTTTGGCGCCAGGACCGGGCAGGTTCGGCGACGGGCGGGGCTTTGAGATGACGATTGCTGAAAGAATGGGGAGCGCAGCTGTGTCTCCAGGCAGCGTATGGACGGCGGCGTGCGCCACCTTGAAGGGCGAACTTGGCGCCGATGCGTTCGGATCCTGGCTGGGACAGGCCTCTTTGCGCAAGGACCGCGACGGCGCTCTGGTTCTGGTCACTCCGACCGGGATCGCCCGCGACTGGATCCGTCGCAACGCCTGGCGCCGCATCCAGGAGTTGTGGAGCCAGAATGATCCGGAAGGCCGTGATCTGGCGCTGAAGTCCCGGATCGAGTTCGACGCCGCCTCGCGCGGCTCTGAAACCGCAGACTATCTGGAGACGGCTGATCCGGTGTCTTCGGACATGCCGCACCTGCCGCCGGCGCGTCCCGGCTCGGCGCCCGCGCTGGCGCCAGGCCTGCAGGAGCGTCTGACTTTCTCCACCTTTGTCCCCGGCCAGCCCAACGAGTTCGCCTATGCGGTCGCCCGCCGGGTCGCCTCCTGGTCGGATGGCCACTTCAATCCGGTGCTGTTCCACGGCCCCTACGGCTTTGGCAAAACCCACCTTCTGAACGCCATCGCCCACGAGGCCATGCGTAATGCGCCGGACCGCAAGGTTGTTTATCTGACCGCCGAGCGGTTCCTGTCGACCTTCGTGCGCGCCATCCAGGACCGCCGCACCGCCAGCTTCAAGGACACCCTGCGCGACGCCGACTTGCTGCTCATCGACGACGTTCACTTCATCGCCGGCAAACAGTCGACCCAGGAAGAGCTGTTCCACACCCTGACCGCCCTGATGGAGGACGGCCGCCGGGTGGTGTTCACCTCGGACCGCGCGCCGGTGGACCTGTCGGAGATGGAACCGCGCCTGCGCAGCCACCTGCAGGCGGGCCTCGTTTGCGGCATCGAGCCGGCGGACCGGCCCCTGCGCCTGGGCATTCTCGAAAAGAAGCTGGACGCCCTCGGCCGCTCGGTCGGCGTCACCGGCATGACCGTTCGCCCCGAAGTGCTGCAGTTCCTGGCTGACCGCTTCACCGACAGTGTCCGTGAGATGGAGGGCGCCCTGAACACCTTGATGGCCCGCCTGGGCGCCGGCGTCGCCAATCTGTCGCTCGATGACGCCCAGGCGATCCTTCGCCCCAATCTGCGCGGCGGGGAGCGGCGGGTGACCGTCGACGAAATCCAGAAGGCGACCGCCGAGTACTACGGCCTGAAGCAGGCCGACCTGATTTCCGAGCGCCGCCAGCGCGCCATCGCCCGGCCGCGCCAGGCCGCCATGTGGATCGCCAAGCAGATCACCACCCGCTCATTGCCCGATATCGGCCGCCGGTTCGGGGGGCGTGACCACACCACGGTCCTGCACGCCGTGCGCCGCATCGAAGAGCTCAAGGCGGGCGATCCGGTGCTCGCCCGCGACCTGGAAACCCTTGTCAGGAAACTGCGGGGATAAAGGCCCGCGCGGGGCTTCCTTCGGCGACGGATTTGGATAAGCTCACCGCCCCAATAGACGAGACCGGACGGACTTTATGAAGCTGACCATCGAGCGCGCGGCGCTGCTCAAGGCGCTGGGACATGTGCAAAGCGTGGTCGAGCGGCGCAACA
>CAZJBC010000037.1:0-14551 GCA_964543805.1 uncultured Brevundimonas sp. | reverse complement strand
GTTGTTCCGAACCAAAAGGCACGTTCCCACGTGTTACTCACCCGTCCGCCACTAATCCCGAAGGATCCGTTCGACTTGCATGTGTTAGGCCTGCCGCCAGCGTTCGCTCTGAGCCAGGATCAAACTCTCAAGTTGAGTTGACATTTGACTCCAGTATTTAAACCTCGGGGGAAAACCCGAGGTCTGCGTTCTGGTTTTGCATAGTATCTTGACGAGTTCCCAATTCGACGGGCGCCAACGTTCAGCTCGAAAGCCGAAGCCGACGCCCATTTTCATGGTGTCTTTCAAGAGACCGCAAGTTGTCAGTGTCGAGGTAACCGAAGTTACCGCCAGGACACCGCCGCCTGCGTTTCTCTTTCCAATTAACAATGTCAAAGACCAACCCGCCCATCCCCCGAAGAGAATGGCCGAGCCCACCGTACAAAGCCCGGCGGCGGCGAGGAGGGGCGCTTCTAACCACTCCGAAACTCAAGTCAACCGGCTCTTTCGAGCTATTTGTCGCAATCCCGATAAATCGGAAAAAACGGCGCAAAACCCGCCCCAGGGCCGCAGAGGTGCTTCCCTCGTCAGTCCGGTGCGAGTCGATTGAGGCCGCGGAGACTAGTCGTTCGTATGACAAAAGGCAAGAGCGTTTGAAGCCCCGGCCCCGCCAACGGACAACCCGTTTCTGCAGCGAGGGGCGGCTATAGCGAAGGGTTTGCTGCGGTGCAAGGAAAAACGAGAAGGAAATGTGACGCAGCCTGTCTGTCCTTGGTCTGCCGCCTAGCCTCGCCCCTGGAACGCCTCGCCGATCCAGGCGTAAAATTCCGGCAGTTTGGCGCGCAGCAACTCGCGCGTTGACGGCGGCCGCGCCGCCACGCCCCATAGGCGCACGCTGACGCACATGGCGAAGAACTCGCCGGGGTTGGCGTACATATAACTGCCGGCCGGAAAATCCCCCCTCACTCGGGCCAGCCGGAAGAAGCGCTGCACATCCAGGTTCTGGAAGCCCAGCGGCAGCATCTGGTCGTGGTAGGCGTGGGCCAGCTCGTGCAACAGCACCGGATTGTTCGGCGACTGCGGCTCGGCCGTCAGAACCATCAGTTTGCCGCTGCTTTGATAATCGCCGGTTCCCTCGACGTGCTCCTGAACCTGGCAGGGGACGCTGTGAAAAAAGGTTCGGATCTGCGGCTTGATCTCGATGTGCTCGAGGATATCGATCTGGGCCTGGAGCGAAGCAATCTCGTCAGCGGTCAGCGGGCGCTTCATCGCTGACAGGTCAAGGCGCCATCCCTTGAATATAAGGTCATCGGCGCGCACGGGCCGCGCTGCCAGCAGGCCCGGCCCCGCGATCATTACACTTCGCCGAGACAGGCTCATCGCCGCACGCCCCTTGACGGCGGTCGTCAGCGACCTTCCCACGCCGGAGGCGGCGGCCAGGGGTTAATCAACCCGCGGCGATATAGGCCTTGAGCCCGTCGGCTTCGGCTTCGATCTCGGAAATCTTGTACTTCACCAGATCGCCGATCGAGATGATCCCCGCCAGCCGGCCGGATTCCAGCACCGGCAGGTGCCGCATGCGCCGGTCGGTCATGCGGGTCATCAGCATGTCAACGGTTTCGTGCAGATGGGCGAAGATCACCTCGCGGGTCATGCAGTGGCTGATCGGCCGCGACAGGGCGTTCTCGCCCCCTTCGGCCACCAGTCGAACAAGGTCGCGTTCAGACAATATGCCCACGACCTCGCCGTGTTCGACCACCACCATGGCGCCAACCCGGCGGGCATGGAGCAAAGCGGCGGCGGCGGCGACGGTTTCGTTGGGCGATGCGGTGAAAACGTGGTCGCCCTTGTCCTTCAGAATCTGGGAAACAAGCACGGGGTACGCCTCCCTTTTGTTGTTGTTTTTCAGTTCTAGGTTTCACAGCGTCTCGCATTTATTGCGAGATGGCAAATCTCCATGCCGTGATGATCAGGCCCGCCGGATTAACCGTCCTGCGGGGCCAATCAGCAGCAGGCCGGCGATAAAACCCGCCACGTGGGCTTCCCAGGCGATATTCATGGATTGCAGGGTTCCCGCCAGCCCCATCACCACATTGACGGCCAGGATCACCGCGCTTTGGGTCAGGACCAGCCGGTCGAACACGGGCGCCAGCCGGCCGCGGCCGATCAGCAGCCGTGTTGCCGCGCCCCACAGCCCCGATATGGCGCCCGAAGCGCCCACCGCCACGTCCATGCCCAGGGGATGGGCCAGCACATACCCCAGGCCGGCCAGCACGCCGCAAACAAGAAAGAAACTGAAGAACACCACGGCGCCCCATAGCCCTGGACCCAGATAGCGGGCGACGGCGGTGCCAAATATCAGGGCCGCCGCACAGTTCATGCCCAGGTGCAGCCAGCTGCCATGGACGAACAGGTGGGTGATCAAGGTTTCAAAGTGACCTTCGGCCAGACGCTCGGCCGACAAGCCAAGCGTAAGCTCGACCTCGTTCGCGCCGGCCTTGATCTGCCACAGATAGGCAGCCAGCAGGATCAGGGGGATCGCAACGGCGGTCCAGGTGGAGCGAAACAGCGGTTCTCGCGCCAGCGCCTCCTCATCAGTCATGTCGTCACCTTCCTCCTCCCGGGGGCGAAAATCCGGGCCCGCGAGCCCGCCGCCTTAACCAATTCGTGGTGTTTTGGCCCGATGTTGAGTCCTGTTTTGGCACGCTCGACGCTTCGCGCGCGCCAGGATTCTTTTGTTCCGGAGGCACGATGTCCCCTCGATCAGCGACCAGAGTCATCAGCACCATGGCCGCCCTTGCCTGCCTTGCGGCGGCCGGCGTTGCAAGCGCCCAGACCATCGACTCCAGCAGCGCTTCCTTCAATGCGGGTTTCGGCCGTGTCTCCGGTCAGGAAAACCGGGCCGTTTCGGTCACCAGCTATGGCGTGCGTGACGCCAACGGAAACCTGGTCATGGTTGACGGGGTGATCCAGAGCGCTGGCGCCTCGGCCAATTCGGCGTCCAGCGCGGCGGCCAGCGCCTCGGCCTCGGCCGGCGGATCCTTTTCGGGCGGGGTCGGCACATCAAGCGCCACCGCCATCGGCAACAATCTGACGGTCGTCACACAGGGCAACTACAACACGGTGATCGTCAACTCGACCCAGATCAACAACGGCAAGGTTACCGCCGGGGCGACCACGAGCGGAGAGGCTTCCAATGCTCAGTAAATCCATTCGCGTCCTGGCGCTGTTCAGCGCGGCGGCCTCAACCGGCCTGGCAGGTTGCGGCACCACCGTCGGCGTGAACGGCCAGGGCCAGTACGCCACTCCTGTGGTCCGGGCGCCGGTCACCGCCAACCCGACCCCCTACTCCGCCGCCCTGGTCTGCCTGGCGCAATACGCCCGCGCCAACAACCGCCCATCACCGGTCATCGCCGTCGGCCGCATCGACGACAAGACAGGCTAGGCCGAAGCCGACGGTTCGGGCCGTCAGATCACCATGGGCGCTTCGGAAATGGCGATCAGCGCCTTCGCCAAGGCCGGCGCCAACCTGACGGAAAAATACGACACTTCGGTCTCCGAAATGGAGCTGAAGTACGCCAACAACAAGCTCATCGGCGATGGGCCCAGCACCCCCGGCCAGCCCAATGACTATCGCCGCATCTACGCCGGCCAGGTCTCGGGCTCGAACTTCTACGTAGTCGGCGCCATCACCGAGCTGAACTCGAACATCTATTCCAGCGGCGCGGACCTGTCGGCCGGCTCGACCAAAAGTACCGGTCTGCACGGCCGAATTGGCAATCGCCAGTTCGTCATGAACGTGGCCATCGACCTGCGTCTGGTCGACACCATCTCGCAGCAGGTGGTCGACGTGGAATCCTTCCAGAAGCAGATCGTCGCCAATGAAGTCGGCGGCGGCCTGTTCGACGTACTGGGCGGCAATATTTACGACCTGTCAGGTGGTTCCAGCTATCTTGAGCCCAAGCAACTGGCCGTCCGCGCGGTGATCGAGCGGGCGACCGTGGAATTCATGGCCAACCTCTACGGCATGCCGGGACCGGAAGCCTGCATGCGCGACGATCCGCTGAACGGGGTCCGGACGGCGGGGACGACGGGTTCTTTCGTGCCCGCCTACAACAATCTGGGGACTAACAATGCGCAAACTCGCGAAGATCCTAATCGCTGGAATTCTGATCGCGGCGCCGCTGTGCCCCCCGTTCGTCGCGACGGCTACTAGCCAGAGCACGGTTCTCAACAACCAGATCCAGCTGGGCGATATCCTGGCGACCCAGACTCTCGACGTCATCACCCAGACGGGTTCTTCCAGCCTGATCACGCCGGCGACCGGCAACACCTTCTCAGGATCGGTGGTCGGCGGCGGCAACGCCAATGTCGTATCGTCCCAGAGCGTCCAGGCCAATGTCAACGCCAGCGGCATCCAGACCGTGGCTTCGGACGGCGGAACGCTCGCCGTGATGTCGACCGCCGCGACTGGAAATTCCGGCGAGTCCAACATTTTCGACGGCGGCGCCCTGACCGGAACCTCCACCCAGACCGTCGGCGCCTTCGATATCAAAGCGCTCAGCGACTATCGCGGCGCCCTGGCGCGGGTCGGCGGCATCTCGTCGTCCACCCAGGCCGTCGCCAACAGCCAGGGTTATGGCGTCGAGGGCAGCTCGGCGATCGTCACCGCCAACCAGTCCAGCGCGGCCACCACCCAGGCCGACGGCGGCGGCAACCTGACCTATACGGGCGGCACGGTGTTGTTCTCAGCCCTGGGGACCTCCAACAACGTCACCGCCACCGGCGATTTCGGCTCGGCGGTCACGGTCAACGCCACCCAGTCCATGACCGGCGCGCACACCCAGGCCACCGTCTACGCCGGGGCCGGCAACGCCCAGGACATCAACGCCCAGGCGACGACGACCGGCAACAACATCTCGGCCACCAACAGCGGCCCCGGCGCCTATCTGCAGGTCAACGCCAACCAGACCAACACCGCCTTCACCTTCGCCGAGGCCAATCTGACCAGCTTCGAGTTCGGTTCGGCCCAGGCAAACGCCTACGGAGTCGGCAACTCGGTCATGGCCGGCAACGTCGGCCAGCAGGTGGTGCTCAACAACACCCAGGTGAATTCCGGCGGCGGGGTCGAGGTCATCGCGGGCTTTACCGGCGATACGGGCTATGACGCCTATGCGTCGGCCACCGCCATCGGCAACGCCGCCACCGGCTTTGCCTGTTCTTCCTGCAACGGCCGCATGACCGTCACCAACAGCCAGACCAACAGCGCCGAAGTGGGCGCCACCGGCGGGGTGGCCATCACGACCCAGGGCCGCAACGTCTCCAGCGTCGCCTCGGCGACCGGCAATTCGGGCACGTTCTACGTCAGCAGCCCCAGCCAATAGGCTCATCCAGGCGTTATGCGGCCCGCCCGCAAAACGCCTTGCGATTTGATCTCCGCGCGTTAAGAAGTTCGTCTGCATAACGGTGCGGGCGAAAGGAAGCGTTGGAATGATCACCCGCCGTCAGCAGCTGTTTGGCCTCACCGCCGCCGGGGCCGCGCTGGCGGTCGGGGTTGCGCCCGCCTTCGCCGCCGAAACCCAGGTCGCCGTGGCCGCCAACTTCACCGAGCCGGCCCGCGACATCGCCGCCGCCTTCAAGGCTGCGACGGGCCACACCGCCACCCTCAGCTTCAACTCGTCGGGCGCCATCTACACCCAGCTGTCGCACGGCGCGCCCTATGAGGTCTTCCTGTCGGCCGACCCCGACCGGCCAACCAAGGCCGAGCAGGACGGCCTGGGGGTGCCGGGCAGCCGCTTCACCTACGCCATCGGCCGCATCGTGCTTTATTCGAAAACGCCCGGGCTGGTGGACGCCAATGGCGCCGTTCTTTCCAGCAGCAGGTTCCAGAAACTGGCCATCGCCGATCCGGCCGCGGCGCCCTACGGCATCGCCGCGGTCCAGACCATGCGGAAGCTGGGCGTCTACGACAAGCTCAAGTCCAAAATCGTCATGGGAACCTCGATCGCCCAGGCCTGGCAGTTCGTCGACACCGGCGCGGCCGAGCTTGGCTTTGTCGCCCTGTCGCAGGTGATCAATGTAACCGGTGGCTCGCGCTGGATCGTTCCGGCCGCCGACCATTCGCCGATCAACCAGCAGGCCATCCTGCTCTATCCGGGCCAGACCAATCCGGCCGCCAGGGCGTTCATCGACTTCCTGAAAACCCCCGCCGCCGTCGCCATCATCCGGCGCTACGGCTACGAGCGGCCTTAAGCCGCGTGGATCAGGTGATCTGGACCACCCTTCGCCTGGCCGGCCTGACGACGGTGCTGTTGCTGATCGTAGCCACGCCGCTGGCCTGGTGGCTGGCGCGGAACAAGTCCTGGTGGAAGGAAATCATCGCCGCCCTGACCGCCCTGCCCATCGTTCTGCCGCCGACGGTGTTGGGCTTTTACCTGCTGATCGCCCTGGCTCCGCAAAGCCCGCTGATGGGGCCGTTCCACGCTCTGGGCGTCCGCACGCTGAACTTCACCTTCACAGGCCTGGTGATCGGCTCGATGATCTATTCCCTGCCCTTCGCGGTGCAGCCGATCCGCAATGCGTTCGAGGCCATGGGGACCCGGCCCATGGAGGTCGCCGCCACCTTGCGCGCCTCGCCGATGGACGCGTTTTTCAGCGTCGCCCTGCCGTCGGCCCGCCGGGGCTTTCTGGCCGCCGCCGTGCTGGTCTTCGCCCACACGGTCGGTGAATTCGGCGTGGTGCTGATGATCGGCGGCGCCATACCCGGCAAGACCCAGGTGGTCTCGACGCGGATCTACGAACTGGTCGAGTCCGGCGATTACAGCGGCGCGCACGCCCTGTCGGCCGCCCTGCTGGCCTTCGCCTTCATCGTCGTCCTGGCCATGTTCCTGATCGAGCGCCGCGCCGCCGGAAAGGCCGGGGCATGACCTCAGGTAACTTCGAGCGGCCAGCCGTCGAAGGCCGGATCGCGGGCAAGCTGGGCGCTTTCCAACTGGACGCGGAATTCTCCATCGCCCCGCATGGTATAACCGCGCTCATCGGGCCCTCCGGCTCCGGCAAGACCACCTTGCTCCGCGCCATCGCCGGCCTCAGCCGCCTGACAGGCGAGCTGACGGTCGACGGCCAGGTCTGGCAGGACGAGCGCACGTTCCTGGCCCCGCACCTGCGCGCGGTCGGCCTGGTCTTCCAGGACGCCAGCCTGCTGGCGCACCTGTCAGTCGAGGCCAACCTGACCTTCGGCCTGCGGCGTTCGAAAGCCGCCCGCACAATCGAGCACGCCGATGTCGTTGATATGCTCGGCCTGCAGGCGCTGCTGGACCGCTCCACCGCCAACCTGTCCGGCGGCGAGCGCCAGCGCGTTGCTCTGGGCCGGGCCCTACTGTCGCAACCGCGCCTGCTGCTGATGGACGAGCCGCTGTCCAACCTCGACGCCGAGGCCAAGACCGAGATCTGGCCCTATCTGGAGCGGCTGCATGCGCAGCTGGCCATTCCGGTCCTCTATGTCAGCCACGACCTTGGCGAAGTGCGCCGCCTGGCCGACCATGTGATGGTCATCCACAAAGGCCGGATCGTCGAGTCCAAAACCGATGTGCGAACCGACGCCGACGCCGACCGCATCGCCGCCGAGCAGCGGCTGTCAGCCATGCCGCCCGGCCAGATCAACAGCCTGGCCCTGGCCGCCCTGCTGGCCGGCCTGGATCCCGCGCGGCCCTACTGAGCCGGACCGGATGGCGCGCCCGCGCCACGGCCTGCGCCGCCGCCGCGCGCAGGAGCCGGCGGGGCGTCAGGATCAGCATAGCTCAGACCCACAACCTCGCCGGACGCCAGGACGTGGTCCTTCATCGCCGCGGTCAGGGCGTCAAAGGTCACGGCCGGATCGACGGTCAGGGCCGTATCGAGGGCGAAGACCTGCAGGTGGTATTTGTGCTTGGGACCGGCCGGCGGGCGCGGGCCCATATAGGGCTGGGAGGCGCCGCGCATATTGGGGCCATAGCTGGAGCCGGCCGGCTTGGCGTCGGGCGCCATGCCCGCGTCGAGCTTCGTCACGCCGGCAGGAATATTGTAGATCGTCCAGTGCAGAATAAGCCGCCCGCCTGGGCCGTCCGTGTCCTGCATGATGATGGCGTACGACTTTGTCCCCGCCGGGCCCGCCGTCCAGGCAAGCCCCGGAAAGGTGTTGGTCCGGTACTGGGTGTTGGCGAAGGGGATATCCGCCCCATCCGCGAAGGCCGGCGAGGTGACCGTCAGCCTGGCGCCGCCCTTGGCCGGAATCGCCGCCAGGGCGGCCGGTGTCGGCGCCGCCGCCGGCGGCTGGGCCAGGGCCAGCGGCGCGGCCGCCAGGCTGAGCAGAGCGGCGGCGGCCAGTAGGGTCTTGGTGTGCATGGGCGTCTTCCTCATTATTGATCCGGGAAACCGGTCCCGCGTCTGACTTGCCGCCAGATTAGCGCAAAATCCGCGCCCGGCTACTCCACCGCCAGAATGACGTTGGCCGCCTCGATTTCGGCAACCACCGGATCGCCGACCTTCAGATCCAGGGACTTGGCGCTGTCCAGGGCCAGGGTGGCGATCAGGGTTTTGCCTCCCTTCAGGCCGACAGCGACCTCGCTGCTGGCCGCCCCGTCGGTGCGAGCGATGACTTTGCCTGGCAGCGCGTTGCCATTCGCCGTGGCGGAGGACCTGCTCTCTGCCTTCAGGACGACAAAACTGGCCTTGATGAGGGCGATGGCCGCCGCGCCCGGCGCCAGGCCCAGATCCGCGACGCTCGTTCTCGTCACTACAGCGGTCAGCGTCAGGCTGTCGGAAATGCGCAGGCGCACCGCGCAATTGACCGCCCCGTCAGAGACGCTCTCCACCACCCCGCGCAGCGCGTTTCGCGCGCTGGTCTTCATGCCCAGGCTCCAGATATCCGCGCCGTCCGCCTCGACCCTGGCCCAGGCCTCGGCCAGTCTTGCTTCCATGATGCGGTAGGCGGCGATCAGTTTCAGCCCCCGCGGCGTCACCTCGGCGACACCGCCCTTGGCGCCGCCCGGACTGGCCAGAACCAGCGGCTCGTCGAAAAGGTTGTTCAGCGCCTGAACCGCGTCCCACGCGGCGCGATAGCTGATCCCCAGCTGTTTCGCGGCCTTTGTGATCGAGCCTTCCGCGGCGATCGCCTCGATCAGACCGATGCGGTCGGCGCCCACCCGCCCGGTCGGACCGCGACTTAACGTCAGGGCGGAATGCAGGGGCGGCGCGCTCATGGCCCAAGCCTAGGGCCGGATTACTCGCCCGGCTAGCGTCGATCAGCGGCGACGAGACGCCTTGCCGGAAGCGCCGGGCGGGGGGATGCTCGCAGAATCGCTGCTTTTCGGGGGCGCGGCCATGAGAACCATCTGGATCCTGGCGACCTGCGGCGCGCTGGCCTGCGCGGCTTTGACCGGATGCAAGCAGACGCCGCACAGCCTGGCCACCGCGCGGTCCTGCCTGCAGAAGAAGGACCTGCCCTGCGCCGAGGCGAATCTGCGCGGCTATCTGGAACGCTATCCCCACGACTATCTCGACACCGCCCGGCTGGCTGTCATGCTCAGCCAGGAAGGCAAGCATGCCGACGCCGAGGACTACGCCAAGACCGCCATCGACGGCGGGGTCAACGACTACGAGCTCTACGCCAACTATGCGATCAGCCTGGAGGCCACCGGCGATGTGGCCGGCGCCATGGCCCAGAACCGCAAGGCCCTGGCTCTGAACCCGGCCCTGGCCGATGTGGCCGCCACCCTGACCCGCCAGCTGGTTCAGGCCGGCAAGCTGGACGAGGCCCTCAGCGTTCTGACCAGTTTCGACGCCACCCAGCAGGCCCGCGGCCACCCGCCCCACTTCACCGACCAGATCGCCTCGATCCGCCAGAAGATGGGGACGGCCGCGCCAGGGGAAACGTCGGCGGCGCCGGCTGTCGCAGCGCCTGCCGGAACGCCCTGACTTTCCTCAGGTGATCCCCGCCTCGATGGCCATCCGGACAAGATCCGCCACCCTGGCGGCGCCGACGCGAGCCTTGATCTGGGTGCACAGGTTAGCGACGGTTTTGTAGCCCAGGTTCAGGGCGTCGGCGATTTCGCTCAGGCTTCGACCATTCGCCAGCAGACGCAGGATTTCCAGGTCGCGTGCGGACAGATCGCTCAGCGACTGATTGGCCCGCTCACCCTGCACGACCAGCGCCTGCGCCAGCTCATTTTCAACGTAGCGGCGCCCCGCAGCCACCCGCCTGACCGCGGTCAGCAATTCCTCCGGCGTGGCGTTCTTGCTGACGTAGCCGTGCGCGCCGGCGTCCATGGCCCGTTTCAGATAAAGCGGTTCGGCATGCATGGTCAGCACAAGGACCGGCGCAGACCCGACATGCAACAGGCGCTTGAGCAGCTCGAGTCCGCCAAGGTCGGGCAGGTTCAGATCAAGCACGATAAGGTCCAGCTGCAGCCGCCGCGCCAGTTTGATCGCCTCGCGGCCCGTCGCCGCCTCGTGGATGTCGCCCGGGGCCAGCGTCGACAACAGACGCCGCAGTCCATCGCGCAGGATCGCATGATCATCGACGATCAGAATATTCATGGGCCTGCCTCGGACGTCGTCGCCTCACCCATAAGGGGCAGTCGCGCCCTGACCGACCAACCGCCATGGGCGCCCGATTTGGCGATGGTCAAGGTTCCACCCGAACCCTTGACCCGCTCGCGCATACCCACGATGCCAAAGCCTCCGTCGGCTTGCAGATCGGGCGCGGCGCCGTCGTCATCGATGGCAACCTCGACGACGTCTGTCCCTGATAGCCCCACCCGAATTGCAATCCTGCTAGCCGCGGCATGGCGGACCGCATTGCTCAGGGCCTCCTGCACGACCCGGTAGACGGTGTCCTTCAAGGGTTCCGCTAGGTCATCCTCGTCCTCAAGCAGGTCGCAGTCGATCACGATGCCCTCGGTTCGGGACGTCCAGAAGACCACCAGATCGGCGATCGCCGCATTGAGACCAAGCTCAGTGGCCCGCGACGGACGCAGACGGCCCAGGATATCGCGCACGAGCCGCTGAACATAGGAGATGGAGTGCTGAATGGATCGGACGTGCTCGCCGATCGCGCCGGTCTGGCCCGCCTCCGCCAGGCGGCCGACCACGGTCGCATCGACATTGACAGAGAACAGGTGCGGTCCGATTTCGTCGTGAAGGTCGCGAGCAAGGTCAGCGCGTTCTTCGTCCTGCAGCGTAAGAATTTGCTTTTCGAGCGCCCGGTTGCGGGCGCTCACCGCCGACAGCCGCGCGCTCATCTCGTTGAAGCCGCGTTGAAGGTCCAGGAGCTCGGTCGGGCCGCGCCGCTTGACCTGGACGTCATAGTCTCCGCCGCCGATACGGACAAAACCTTCCGACAGGGCCCGCAACGGCCGAAGCGCCGCGCCGATCGCCAGATAGATCAGAATCAGACCGCCAAGAACCGTCAGGGCGAAGGCGATGACGATGCCGCAAAGCTCGCTCCACAGCGCGCTGATGTCGATGTCCGATATAGGCTGAAGCAGGATTTGCCATCCGCCCGGAACCGGCGCCTGGATGCGTTGATCAGATGGGGGCGGGGCAAACATCCTGATGAACCAGTAGGGCGGCGGCTGACGGCTTTCCTGGCGGGCCGAGGTCAGTGCGATGTCGCCGTTTGCCGTCAGCAGCTTGGCGCGCACATGTCGATTGCCGTCGAAGGTGGCCACCAGCTGATGCAGGTCGCGCTCTGCGTGGTCAGAGCGCGGCAGGTCCTCATAGGCGCTGAGAACGGTCTGTATGCCTCCGGTCATCCCGGCCTGCAATTCGGCCTGCAGGGTTCGCCGGGCTTCATAACCCGCCAGGGCCGACCCGAGCAGAATCCCGGCCACCAAAACCAGTCCAACCAGGGCGACAACGCGGGCGCGCAGAGACATGCGCCCTGATTATCATAAAGCCGGGCGGTTCCACGCCCGCGTCGCAAAGTCGGGAAATCTTCCCGACAAAATCGGGAACTTGACCGGCGAGGTCGGGAAATCGGGGCGTGGGCGCCCAAAGCCGCCGGGCCTAAGCGCCTGAACCAGAGGCTTCACGCAGCACAGCCCGCCCGTCCGGAGCATGGTCATTCGTCGTCGCATATTCCTGTCGTTATTCGCTCTGGCGACCTTTCGCGCGGCAAGCCCCGCCGCAGCCCAGGACGAGACCACAACGGTCGACGCCCTAAAGGTGACCGCAAGCCGGCTGACGGATAGCCGAAATGGCATTCAGCCCGACACGGGCGCTTCCACCTATACGGTGACATCGGACAATATTCAGGCCGAACCCGGCGGCAATGACGCGGGTTTGAATCAGGTTGTCCTGCAGGCGCCCGGCGTGGCCCAGGACTCGTTTGGCCAATTGCATGTCCGCGGCGATCACAACGGCCTGCAATATCGCATCAACGGCATCATCATCCCCGAGGGCATTTCAGGCTTTGGTCAGGCTCTCGACCCCCGGTTCGTCGAATCCCTTGAACTGATCACAGGCGCCTTGCCCGCCGAATATGGCAACCGCACGGCCGGCGTTGTGGACATCCTGACCAAGACCGGTCTGAGCGATCCGGGGGGCCAGGTCGGCGTCTATGGCGGCGCCCACGGCCAGATCACGCCAAGCTTCGACTATGGCGGATCATCGGGCCGTTTCAGCTATTTCGTTTCGGGCGATTACACGACAACCGGCCTGGGCGTTGAGTCTCCGGACGGCAGTTCAAATCCGCTGCACGATCAGGCGCGCCAATGGCATGGCTTTGCTTACCTCCAGGACATTCTTGATCAGAACAGCAGCCTGTCCGCAATTCTGGGCGCATCGAACGGCGCGTTCCAGATACCCAATCAAAAGGGCCTGCAGCCGTCGGGAGTCGATGGGATAACCGGCCTTGGTCTCTTTGACCCGACCAGCGGAAACGATCGGCTGCTGGTCGATGGCCAGTCATCGTTCCTGAGTAACGGCCTGAACGAACGCCAGAACGAAATTTCGCAGTACGCGGTCCTCAACTACCTCCGATCCAAGGGCAGGCTGGACCTGTCGCTTTCCGCCTTCGCCCGATATTCGAGCCTCGACTTCAGGCCCGATCCCCTGGGCGACCTGCTTTATGACGGCATCGCCCAGACGGCGTTCAAGCGCGACGCCGCCTACGGCCTGCAGACGGAAGGGACTTTCCGCGCCAGCGAGGCCCACACCCTGCGCGGCGGACTGCTGTATCAGGCCGACGACATCCTGAGCCGAACAAACTCCCAGGTTCTGCCGGTGGACGGCGCCGGCGACCAGACCAGCGACCTTCCCGTAGATATCGCCGATAGTTCGGGCAAGCACGCCTGGAACTGGGGCGGCTATGTTCAGGACGAGTGGCAACTTGCGCCGCGTCTGGTCGTCAACGCCGGGCTCCGCTACGACCAGTTTCAAGCTTTCGAAGCCGAAAGCCAGCTCAGCCCACGGATCAACTTCGTCTGGACTCCCACTGCCGGCACCGCCGTGCACGGCGGCTACTCTCGCTACTTCACGCCGCCGCCCATCGAACTGGTGGCAAGCTCGGACATCGCCCTGTTCTCCGGAACCAGCGCCGCCCCCGCAGGCACGGCCAACGATACGCCTAAGGCCGAGCGGGCGAACTACTACGACCTGGGAATCAATCAGTCAGTCACTTCGCATTTCACCGCCGGTCTCGATGGCTTCTACAAGACCTCGGTCAACATGATCGATGAAGGCCAGTTCGGCGCGCCGATTATCCTGACACCCTTCAATTATCGCGATGGACGCCAGTACGGCGTGGACCTGACGGGGGCCTACAAGGCCGGCAACCTGTCTGCCTATCTGAACGCCTCGTATGAGCGCGCCGTCGGGCGCGACATCGTCTCCAGCCAGTTTCAGTTCGACTCCGGCGACCTGACATACATCGCCACCCACTTCATCCCGCTGGATCACCAGCAACTGGTCACGGCCTCGGCCGGCGGCGCCTACCGAATGGGCGGCACAACCCTCAGCGCCGATCTGCTTTACGGATCAGGGCTGCGCCGCGACGGAGCGACGCCTAACGGGGACCACGTCCCGGCCTACGCCCAGGTCAATCTGGCGGTCAGCCACGAATTCAAACTGGCTGCGGGTAAGCCCGTCACCGCGCGGATCGATGTCATCAACCTGTTCGACCAGACTTATGAAATCAGGGATGGCTCCGGGATAGGTGTCGGGGCGCCGCAGTTTGGTCCGCGCCGGGGCGTTTTCCTCGGTCTGTCGAGGGCCCTCTAGATGCGCCGCTTTAAATTCAGCCCGCGAGCTGTGGCGATCGCCATCGCGCTCACAAGCGCCGGTCTGGCGGCTTATGGAAGCCCGCCGCCCCTGGCGCCGCCTGTCGATTCAACAAGCTTGCGCGGCTATTCGATCAAATCGGCGGAGGCGGTGCGAACACCCACGGGAACCCAGTTCCGCGGCTGGGTTTGCCGCGACCCTGACGCTCATTCTCAGGCCGGCGTGCGTCTCGACCGGCTGAACGTGACGGGCGCCGTGATCTCATCGGCCACCACATCCTTGCCTGGCCTTCAGGGTCGGAGCAGCCGCTGCA
>CAZJBC010000036.1:0-14629 GCA_964543805.1 uncultured Brevundimonas sp. | reverse complement strand
CAGGACTGTAAACGGGATCGCGAACGGCCCCAGCGCCAGCTGCACCGGCCCCAGGGAAATATCCAGGTGGTTGATCTGTACGTTGTCGAGCAACACGGCGATCAGGCACGACGCCAGCTGCACCAGCAGCTTGTAGCGCGCGGGAATAGGCTTTCGGTCATCGACGGCGCCGACGATGATCAGCAGGGCCGCGCCGATGAAATAGCCCGTGTGCTGCATGGAAACGGCGACCAGGGCGGCTGTGTGCTGCTTGAGTACGGTTCCGGCCAATACGGCCAGGGTCGTGCCCAGCAGAATCGCCAGGCCGCCCACCACCGGCGTTGACCGTGTGTGGGTCTTGCGCCCTTCCGGCGTGTCGACCAGGCCCAGGAACGGCGCCAGTCCGCTGAGGGCCCAGATGCCCGCGACGGTGACCACAAAACCGCCGGCAAAAACCAGAGCGTAAAGCCCGTACATAGAATTCCCACCTTGTGCGCTACGCCGCTTTGGGGCGCCAACGCCGGTAAAGCTCTTAGGGGGAGGCCGGTTCCCGGGCAAGACTGCAAACGCCCGGCGCCGGCCAAGCCGCTTTCCCTGCATCGAAAACGTCTCTATTGGCGGGCCATGCAGAGGCGCGGACGAGACAGGAAATGAGCCGCATACTGGTCACGGGCGCGGCCGGCTTTGTCGGCGCCGCCGTATGCGCGCGGCTGCTGGATCGGGGCGAACAGGTCGTCGGCTTCGACAATTTCAACGCCTATTACGATGTGGCGCTCAAACACGCCCGTGTCGCCAGGCTCGCCGGCCGCAACGGCTTTCAGATGGTCACTGCCGACCTGGCGGATCCCGGCGCTGTGCGCGGGCTTGTCGCCGCATCGAAGATTGACCGCGTCGTCCATCTGGGCGCCCAGGCGGGCGTGCGCCATTCGATCGACCAGCCCTTCGACTATGAGCGTTCAAACCTGGCGGGGCATCTGGAGGTGCTGGAGGCGGCCCGCCACGAAGGCGTCAGCCACCTGGTCTACGCCTCGTCCAGCTCGGTTTACGGCGATCGACCCAGGGCCGGCGAAGCTTTCAGCGAGGCGGATGCGATCGATCATCCTGTCTCGCTCTACGCCGCCACCAAGGCGGCCGGCGAGCTGATGAGCAGCGCCTACGCCAATCTGTACCGCTTTCCCCAGACGGGTCTGCGGTTCTTCACGGTCTTCGGCCCCTGGGGCCGGCCCGACATGGCCTATTTCAGCTTCACCCGCAAAATACTGGCCGGCCAGCCGATCGAAGTGTTCGGCGAAGGGCAAATGGCCCGCGACTTCACCTATATTGACGACATCGTCGAGGGCATCGTGGGCGCGCTGGACCACCCGCCGGCGGCCGGCGAGAACCGGATTTTGAACATCGGCGCGGGCCGTCCGGTGGAGCTTATGGACATGATCTCGATCCTTGAGCGCGCCCTCGGCCGTGAGGCGGTCAAGATCTTTCGACCCATGCAGCCGGGCGATGTGACCCGCACCTATGCCGACGTCTCGAAGCTCGCCGCTCTCACCGGGTATCAGCCGCGCGTGACCCTGGAGGAGGGACTGGAGCGGTTCGTGACCTGGTATCGCGGCTATTTCGGACCTGGCTCCGCGGCATGAGCCAGGCGAGCGGCCGGACGGTGTCGATCACCTTCGATGACGGGCTTTGCGCCGGCGCCCAGGCGGCGGCCGACATCTTCGCCCCCTTCGGCATCAAGGCCACCTTCTATGTCGTCACAGGCTGGGTGGAGCCCGCCTGCGCGCCGATCCGGGATGCGCCGAACCAAGGGCGATCGCACGGCGACTGGGAATTCTGGCGGGGTCTGGCGCGGGCCGGGCACGAGGTGGGCTCGCACACCTTCAGCCACTTCAAGGCCGGCGGCCGCAAGGCGGCGCTGACGCCGTGGCGCGTGGCCAGCGAGCTATCCAGGTCGGCCGCTGATCTGCGCCGTGAAGTTCCCTATCCCGGGCACACCATTTCCATGCCCTGGAACGAGGCCTCGCTGCTGAGCGATTTTCTGGTGCGCCGCGCCTACAGCGCCTGCCGGGTCGGCGGCGGGTCGGTGCAGTACAACCGCCTCGGCGACCTTCAGCCCTATGCGCTGAAATCCTGGGCGCCAGGTCCGCGCCACGGGTGGCAGGACTATGTGGACGCAATCGAGGCGATTCCGGACGGAGGCTGGCTGATCTTCGGCTTTCACAGCCTGGGCGACGAAGGCTGGGAGCCGATTGCGCCCGGCTTCCTGGACAAGCTTTGCGCCTATCTGGCCGCGCAGAAGATCAAGGTCGCCACTGTGCGCGACGTGGTCGACCAGGTCCGCTCAAGGGCGGCCTGAAACCAAAAGCCCCTCCCGCGCGAGGCGGAAGGGGCTGCAAGGTTTAGCTAGTTCACGACGGCCCAGGTTCCGTCCGGCTGACGGCAGGCGGTGCCGCGCGCCGGCTCGGGACGGCCGTTGATGTAGATGGTCTGGGTGAAGTCGGCGCAGCGGAAGTTGTCCGGGTCGTTGTAGTAACGGCCGACGGTGAAATCGCCGCGGTGACCGTTGCTCGGGTTCTTCCAGGTGTAGCGAGACCCCGGCCGCTCGGAATTGAGGCCGTTGTAATAGGTCTTGTAGGCATAGCTGCGGTCGTTGCAGTCCATGTCCTTGGTCAGGGCCGCGCCGGCCGCGCCGCCCAGGATCACGCCCGCCGCCGTTGCTGCGCCGCGGTTGTTGCGATTGCCGGCGGCGTTGCCGATCAGGCCGCCGATCAGGGCGCCGACGATGACGCCGGCCGGATCGGACGAGGTGCGGCACTGCTGATAATAGGCGTCGTCATTGTAGGTGTAGGTGCGGGCATGGCGCTGGTCCCAGCGCTGGCTGCGATCGTTGTTGTAATAGACGTCGGCGATGACGCCGCTGGCCAGCAGCACCAGGAAGAAGTTGTTGTCGTCATCGTGCGCCCAGCGATAACCGCGCGGCGGTGCCCGCAGGCCATAGCCGCGGTAGTCGCTGACCGTGTGGCGGCTGTCCAGGTATTGTTGCGGCAGACGGTCGCCCTTGGCATAGCGCGGCGCGTTCTGTTGCGGCGGCGAAGTGTTGGGCCGGCCCTGGTCGTTCGGATTGCCACGGCCCTGGTCGTTGCCCCGGCCATTGCCCGGACCGTTGCGGTCCTGGTTGTTCTGGTCGCGCCCCGGCGGCCCATTGGGCTGGGCGAAGGCGGTTGCGCCGTTCAAAAGCGATATCGCCATTACAGCGGTAACGATCGTTTTCATGAGAGAGTCCTTATGGGGGCTATGGCTGCGCATTGTGCGCGCCAAGGTGTCTTGCCGAATAGAACGCGGGGCTACAGCGAAGGTTCATATGCGCTGCGGCAAAGCTTGACCTTGACGCGGATCAACCTCAGGCGCGCGACAGCGCCTATAAAAATGATCAAGATGGCGCCGGACATCCGATGGAAAGCGGTCGATGGGCGGAGCCGCCAGCAACAACGCAATGATTGGACGTCAGGCCGGAGCCTTTGGACCTGGCTGGCTGGCTCGCGTTTGCCGCCCGCTGATCGCGACCATGGCCGGCCTGATTATAATGGGCTCGCGCGCCTCGGCCGAGACGTCAGTTCCCGAGGGCGTGTGGCTTGTGGACGGCAAGGTCGCGGTGCAGATTTTCGCCTGCGAGGCCCGGATGTGCGGGCGTATCGTGTGGCTGTCCACGCCGCGTAATCCTCTGGGCCAGCTTGACCGCGACAAGCACAATCCTGACCTGGAACAGCGCCAGCGCCAGCTTTGTGGGCAGACGATAATCTGGGCGCTGGAGCCCGCGGGCCCCGGACGCTGGAAGAACGGCTGGTTTTACAATCCCGACGACGGGGTGACCTACCGTGTCTCGGCCCAGCAGAAATCGGCCGATGTCATCACAGCCAGAGCCTATTTGCTGACCAGCCTGTTCGGGCAGACCAAGACCTTGACCCGCGTTCCCCTGGGCGTCACCGACGGCTGGTGCTGAACCCGCCTCAAGCCGCCAGCGGTTCGGGTCCGGCCTGCGGGACGAGCAGGGACGGGAAGCGAATCCGGATCGTGGTTCCGGTTCCGTGCGCCGCAACCGGCACGATCGCGCCGCCCAGCTGGCGGACGAAGATCGCCACATAGTCAGCGCCCCGCTTCTCCGGAGTTTTGGCCTGTGTCTTGTCCATCATACCGACGCCATCGTCCGCAACTGTAAGTTCTATTTCCGGGCCGACCTGATCCACCGAGATCAGCACCCGGCCCTTGCCGCGGGGAAAGGCGTGCTTCACGGCGTTGGTGGCCAGTTCGTTGATCAGCAGGCCAAAGGGCACCGCCCGGTCGGGATCAATCTTCAAGGGGCCGGCCTTGACGTCAATTCGGATGCCGGATTTTTCGCCCAGCAGACTGGCGGCCATGGTGCGGGCGATTTCGGTCAGATAGTCGTCCACCGCCACGGTATCGCCCCGGCTGGTTTGCGAGATCAGGTCGTAGAGCTGGGCGATGGCGCCGATGCGGCCCTGCATGGCGCGGTAACCCTCCACGCTCGGCTTGGCCTGCGAGCGGGATTCAAAAGCAATCAGGCCGATGATGATCTGCAGATTGTTCTTGATGCGGTGCGAGACCTCGTTGGTCAGGGTCTCGGCGTCGCGTTCGCGCTGTTTGCGGTCGGTGATGTCTTCGAACACCAGCAGCATGCGTGTGACCTGGTTGCCGCTTTGGAAGATCTTGCGGGCGTTGAGGTTGAACACCCGACGGCCCAGGCCCGGGAAATTGTCCTCGATCTCGAAACTTTCGATCGGCTTGTTCTCGGGCAATACCTTGTCCATCAGGTGGCGCAGGGCGGGCACGTCCCACTGGTGCTGGCCCAGTTCGGAGAACTTGCGGCCTACCGCTTCAGCCAGGGTGGTGCCGAACATGGTCAGGAAGGCCTTGCTGGCGGTCACGATGGTCATGTCGTGCTCGATAACGACCAGGGGGTCGCGAATGGTGTCGACGATGCTTTGGGTCAGCTGCCAGTTGCGCTTGCTCTCGGCCCGGGCGGCCCGCTCTTCACTGACGTCTTCAATGGCCAGCAGGATATAGCCGTCGTGGTCGCCGGGGCGGAAAATCTTGCGCGCGTTGACCAGCATGGTCCGCCGCCCGATTGTCGGGAAGACGTGCTCGACCTCAAAGCCCTCGACCGAGGCGCGGTGCGGAATGACGCTTTCCAGCAGGGTGCGAAGCGCGGGAATGTCCCACTGGCGGTTGCCCAGATCATAGATCAGGCAGCCTTCAGTCTCGGCCCGGCTGGTGCGGAAAGTCTGGTAAAAGGCGCGGTTGGCCGAGGTGATGTTCAGATTGCGGTCGAGCACGATCAGCGCGCTGGGCACGGTCTCGACGATATCGCTGGCTGCGATGTCGGTGACGCCTCTTTCGGCCGGCATGGAATCGGGGATGGCGATATTTCCTTGTGGAACGCGCGCGACTTCGACGATCAGGCGGCGAGCAGACCTTCTACGGAATTCTTTAGCTGGGTCTGGGTATAGGGCTTGGGCAGGAACCAAGCGTCCCCGAGGAATAGCGATTTCATCTTCTCAGTCAATGTGTTGCCGCTGGTGTAGATGACAGGCAGGCCGGGACGAAGGGATCGCGCCTGGATGGCCAGATCGCAGCCCCCATGCATGGCCGATTCGAGGTAGATGTCCGTGAACAGGGCGTCCAGCGGTTGCGACGATCGCAGGATTGCAAGGGCTTCACAGACGCTGCCGGCCGACAGGGTCTGATGCCCGCAGTCCTGAATCATCACCTCGCCGATCTGGCGGATGAAGGCGTCGTCTTCGACAATCAGTATCACGCTCATTCCATTCTCTCCCCCGAGAGCCCGGTTGGAAACAGCCGAATCTGGCGGCGACATGCCGTCAGCCCGACGCGTTCTTCGTTTCCGGAAAGGTCGAAACGCCCGCCACTGGCAAAGGTTCCGAATTCGTCTGGATAGCACCGTCCTTGTCCAGGACGGGCGTGGTCAAGTTGGAGGGGTTGCCAGCCTGGGCCGCCGCCGCTGCGGCCGGTGTCGCGTCATCGCACTTCATCGCGTGGCGAATGCCACTGAGATAACTACGGCGCACCATGCCCGACAGAATCGCGCGGCGGTGGGCCATGTCCTCAGAATAGGCGCCGGTCAGATGTCGTACGATGCCACTGAACGGCAGCGCCACCGCGCTGCTGACGGCGCCCGATGCAATCTGCCGGGCGGCGCTGGGGCCCGTCTGCTGCGGTTGGTCCAGATCCGGACCAAGCACGACGGCCAACGCCTCGATCGCTGCGGTCAGGCTGGCGCAAGAACTCAAACCAGCGGTGTCGTACGGCGCGGCCGTGGCGCGATTAAGGATTTCGGCGGTCTGCGGGCGCATCAGGTTGAGGTCGCGCAAGGGCTGGGTGAGGGCGTAACCGAGACCGGTGTCAGGCTGCTCGACATCCTGGGCGAAGGCCGGAGCGCCAAGTCCGGACGCCAGCAATCCGGCGGCGGTGATAGGCCCCCATCGGACGAAACGCGCAAACACCGGCAAACTCCCTGAACACTCAGGGGTCTAACGCCGCGCCTGGCTAGAGGTTGCGAGCCTTGAGGCCTACCGTGACGGCGTCACCCGCCATATCACCCCGCCGACATCGTCGGCGACAAGCAAAGCGCCGGCGCGGTCGACGGCCACGCCCACCGGGCGGCCCTGGGCGTGGCCGTCAGCGTCCACAAATCCGCTCAGCACCACCTGCGGCCCGCCGTTGGGTTTGCCGCCGGAAAATGGCACGAAGATCACCTGATAGCCGTTCAGCCGGCTGCGGTTCCACGATCCATGCTGGCCGATGAACGCGCCGCCGCGATAGGCCGCCGGAAGCAGCGAGCCTTCATAAAAGGTCAGGCCCAGGCTGGCCGTGTGCGAGCCCAAAGCATAGTCGGGAACCAGCGCCGTGCGCACCAGATCCAGCCGCCGCGGGCTGACCCGCTTGTCCACGTTGGCGCCGTAATAGCTGTAGGGCCAGCCGTAGAAGCCGCCGTCGGTGACCGAGGTCAGATAATCCGGAACCAGGTTGTCGCCCAGCTCATCGCGCTCATTGACCACGGTCCACAGCTTGCCGCTCACCGGCTCCCAGCCCATGCCGTTGGGATTGCGCAGCCCACTGGCGAACAGGCGGTGAGCGCCCGACCGGCGGTCCACCTCCCAGATCGCGGCGCGCTCAGCCTCGGCGGCCATGCCGTTCTCGCCGACATTGCTGTTCGAGCCGACGGTGACGAACAGCTTTGTCCCGTCGCGGCTGGCGATCACGTTCTTGGTCCAGTGATGGTCGATCGGCCCGCCCGGCAGGTCGGTCAACTTGGCCAGCGGTGACGCGAGCACTGTCTCGCCGCTCTGGTAAGGCGCGTGCAGCAGGGCGTCGGTGTCGGCGATGTAGAGCTCTCCGTCCACCAGAGCCATGCCGAACGGCGAGGTCAGGTTCTGGGCAAAGATCGTCCGCGTCTCAGCCACGCCGTCGCCGTCGGCGTCGCGCAGCAGGGTGATGCGCTGGGCGCTCGGCGCGGCGGCGCCCGCCTGCTTCATCACCAGGCCCATGATGTAGTCGCGGATTCCCTTGGGCTTTTCAAAGCCCGGGCCGTTGGTTTCCGCCACCAGAACATCGCCGTTGGGCAGCACATAAATCCATCGCGGGTGATCCAGTCCTTGCGCGAACGCAGCGACTGTCAGCCCCGCCGCAGCAACCGGAAGGGCGCCGTCCTTCCACCCCAACGCGGGCGCGATCTTCAGGGTCGGGATCAGATAGTGAACCGGCTTGGGCAGGTCGGGGTTTGGGCCAAAGCCGATCCACAACGGCTGCTGGGCGGCGGCGAGACCTGCGCCGAGCGCCACGACGACTGCGGCGGCCATAACCGCAAGGCGATGTGTGTTCATTCCAATCCAACCCGAGCCTGGCGGGTTGGTTCCGGCAAAAGGACAGTTCAGGACTTTGGCGCACGCGCGCTGACCACCAGCATCGGCCCCAGCGGATAGCGGCTGTCCATCCGCTTCTCGCCCGGCAGCCACAGGCTGGAAATCGCGCCATCCAGATAGAGCGCATCGGGGCATTTCAGGAGGTCGCGGAACAGCCGCGCCAACTTGCCGAACGAGACAGGCGCCTGGCTGATCACGAAAACCGCCGTCCCGTCGCCGGGCGCGCCGACCCCGTTGCGCACAAAACGCGAGGGCCCGTCGTTCTGGATCGCCGGATGTAAAGCGCCGTGAATGACAAGCATTGGTCCCGACTGGGTCGCCGAGAGTGTGGACTGCGAGCTGACCAGGTACTCCCCGGCCGTCGTCACCCGCGCCCGGCCCTCGTCGTCCAGCCACAGAACGCCGTTGGGTTTCAGGTAGAAATTCCCCTCGCCATCCGCCTGGTTCAGCGCATGGCGCTCTTTCTTGTTCTCGACATAGAGCCCGATCGGCGCGCCCGCCTCGTCGAACATGCCCGCATTCATGGCGAACTGCACGTGGTCGGCATCGGGCCCGAGCGCAGCCGTCAGAGCCGAAAACCCGCGCAGCGCCGTCCCGTCTGCCCCCGTCCAGGCCAGCCGCAGGTCCTGAGTCTTTGGATTGTAGCCGCAGACCTCGAAGATCGAGCCTTCAAAGGTTTGGCGGATGCAAGGGTTCTTTTCCGCTGCGCCGTGCGATGCGGTCGAGGCGCCCAGCAGTAGGAGCGTCGCCAACCCTGCCGCCAAGGATGTCCACTTTGAACGCGCCACGGTTGCGCGCCTCCTTCGCTCCCCCTGCTGCTGGCAATGATACTCTGATCAGCGCGCGGTAAAATAGATCGCAGTCGTGTAATCAGAGCAGCCCGCGGCATTGCAGGCGTCGACATTCCAGCGATAGGTCCGCCCAACGACCAGTCCCGTTACGGTATACGAGGTTCCGTTGACCGCCGTATTGGCGACAAACAGGTTGGTGGTGAGATCTCGCACCCCCAGGCCGTATTGCGTCGCGCCGCTCGATACATTCCAGTGCAGAGTTACGGATGTTCCAGTAACTGAAGCGCCCGGACTTGAGGTCGTCCCGGGAGAGACACCCGAAGGAATATCGGGCTTTGACGCATTTGGCGCCGACGCCGCGGCCGGGGTGGATGGAGCCGCGGCTGGCGGCGCATAGGTTACCGAGAACGCCTTGCTTACGGACTGCCCACCAGCACTGAAGGTCACCGACCATTGATAAAGCCCTGCCGGGTCCGTTGAGGCCACCAGCACGGGGGTGACGCTAGCCGAGGCATCGCTGTAACGGTTGAACTTGCTGGACCAGTTGGATGAATTCCACACGACTGTTCCGCTGGCGCCGCCCGGCGAGATGTAGGTCCAGCGTATTTCGGTGATGCCGTTCAGACCGCTGCCGGTGAGCGCGATGGTCGGCTGGTACGGGCGGGTGAGCGTTGTATAACTCGTGAACCCATCGACCCGGAGCACCACCGGTGCCGGCACGGGCGATTGCGGTGGCGGCGGCGTATTGACCACGGGCTGCGGCGCGGGCGCGGGCGCAGGCGCTGGGACCGGGGCCGGCGGCGAGATATAGGTCACCGTAAAGGGAATGGTGGCCTGCTGTCCGCCCGTGCCGAAGAAGGTGACGGTCCAACTGTAGGTTCCCGGCCCGTCATTCGAGGCCAGCAGGCCAGGGGTGACGGTAGCCGAGGTGTCGCCGGCGCGGTTGAATTTCCCCGACCAGTTGTCCGAGGTCCAGACATAGGCGCTGCTCTGGCCGCCAGGCGGGGTATAGGTCCATCGGATCTCAGTGATGCCCAGAAAGCCACTGCCGCTCAGCTGAATCGTCGGCGCGTAGGGTCGGGAGGAACTCGTATAGTTTGGAAGGAAACCGGAGATGCGGAGAGCAGAAGCGATCGGCGCCGGAGTAGTTGATGTCGGGGTTGTCGGAGAGGGCTGGCTTGCAGGCGGAGTGACAAGGACGGGGGGCGAATTGTTGGCTGCAGGCGGAGTCGGGGTTTGCTTAGGGGGGCCGGGCGCGGTTGCTGTTTCAGCTACGGGCGGGCTGAGCTCGCCTTGCGAAAGGGTGTGAAACGCGACGCGCCGGTAGCCGACGATTTGGTAGCCTGGCAAACGACCATCAGTTATCGTCCACGTTACAGGATCGATGTGAATTTGACGCCCGCCATATGGGTCATTGGCTACAACTTGACCGTTCGAATCGATGCCAATTGCCAGAACATAATGACTTCCTGAATTGGCTTTGCTGTGGAGAATTACGGGATTTCCTTTAGAAATTTGATCTCTTATAAACTCTATGGTTACTCCAGCTATGTCAGATGTGATCTCTGGAAGAGACTTGGTTCCCCCGGTTTTCGTGTCTAAATATGTGCTGTCGTCGATTCTGTAGTTAAAATCACCCTCTGCATACCTAACCATGGCGTAGGTTGCAGATAGGCAGGTCCAGTCTTTGTGAACCTTGCCGCTTGAATCGGGTAGGTCGGCCCACGAGGCGGGCGAATAGGGCGGATTGGTCGAACTCAATTGGTCGATAAGCATAAAGTTAATGTTGGGCCGGGCCCAAATCGTCGGGCTCGTCGTGGGAGAAGGTCTCGTATTCGGAGCCGTCTGAGGAGTTGACCCGGCGACGGCGTTCGATTGGGCCGATACAGCCAGAGTCGTGGCGGTGATGGCGGCCGATGGCGCGGCGGCGGGCGCCGCCGTCGGAGCGGAAGTCGGTCCCCTCGTGGTCGGCGCACTGGCGGATGATGGAGCGACCGCGAGGCTGTGGCTGGTCTCGGCTGGATCAATCGGCGCCGTTGAGACGACCGTGACGCCGGGTATCGACTGGAGCGTGGCGGGTGCGCAGGCCACCTGAAGAGCGCGCGAATTCGGCGGCGGCGTGGCGTCTGGGCGCTGCACGACTTCGCCGTTCCTGAGTTGCCAGCAGGAAACGGCGCCGGATGCGCCGGCCGCAGCCGCTTGAGGCGCGGCGCGCGATGGCGACAGGACGTTGTTGAAGTTGCGCAGGGGCGAAGAGGCGGCAGACGGTTGGGCGACAGTGGCGCCCTGTGCGGTGCGTGGAACCGCCTGGGTGGGCCCGTTGGGCGCCGCTGGCGACTGAACGGCGGTCTGACAGGTAACGCGCGGCGCACGCGGCGCGCTGGGCGGCGGAACGCCGTCGCTGGTCTGGACGATCTGACCGGTTCGCAACTGCCAGCAGGCTGGACCGGTGGAAGGTGGGGCCGCCGCTGGCGCAAGCGACGCGGGGGGCGAGGCCGGCGCCGGGCGGACTCTGACGGGGGCCGGCTGCGGCGATATCTGCCCCTGCTCTTGGGCGGCGCCGCGCGGGGGCGGCGGTTGGGGGGCCGGTGGAGGCGGCGGCTTGGGCGCCGTCGCCGGGGCGGGTTGGGCGGGGGTCGAGCCGCTGGCGGGGCAGGCGACGCGCGCGGCGCGCGGCGCCTCGGTAGGCGGCTTGTCGCCGTCGCGCTGAACCACTTCGCCTGTCCGCAGGCGCCAGCAGTCGGCCCGAACCGGCGCGGCGCCGACCAAGCTGAATGATCCGGCGATCAGCGCGACTAGTCCAAGCGCAATCCACTGAGACTTTATCGCTCGGCCTAGCCGTCGATGCAGATCCAATAGGAGCACAGGCTTCGAAGCCATGCTCTTGCCCTCCCTAGGAAACTTGACCTTAGAGGGTGTGACAGGGAAATTGCAATTGGAAATTGTTTATGCGGCGTCTCAGCGCGGAAGTTTAGTCGCCCCTAGGACGACCTATGCCCTGGTACTCCAGGCCCGTGCCGGTCATGTCTCCGGGTTTGTAGATGTTGCGCAGATCGACCACGACCTTGCCGCGCATGACATCGCGCACCTTGGCGAAATCCAGCGCCCGGAACTGGTCCCATTCGGTCAGGAACACCAGGGCGTCCGCGCCCTTCGCCGCCTCATAGGGGCCGGCCTTCATGGCGACCCCGGGCAACAGCGCTTTGGCTTCGTGACCCTCGGGATCATAGGCCTGCACCTTTGCGCCGGCGGCCAGCAGGGCGGGCACGATGTCCAGCGAGGGCGCATCGCGCATGTCGTCGGTATTGGGTTTGAAAGTCAGGCCCAGGATGCCGATCGTCTTGCCGGCCACGTCGCCGCCCATCGCCGCCGCGATCCGCGTCGCCATCGCTTTCTTGCGTGCATCGTTGACGGCCACCGTTGTCTCGATCAGCCGCAACGGCGCGCCGGCGGCCGAGGCCGTGCGCACCAGGGCCTTGGTGTCCTTGGGAAAGCATGATCCGCCATAGCCCGGTCCCGCATTCAGGAACTTGCCCCCAATGCGGCCGTCCAGGCCGATGCCGCGGGCGACCTGCTGTACGTCGCCGCCCACCGCCTCGCACAGGTCGGCGACCTCGTTGATGAAGGTGATCTTCATGGCCAGGTACGCGTTGGCCGCATATTTGATCAGCTCCGAGGTGCGCCTGCTGGTGAACACCATGGGCGTCTCGTTCAGCGACAGGGGCCGGTAAAGCTCGCGCATCACCTCACGGGCGCGTTCGTCGTCCAGACCCACGATCACCCGGTCGGGGCGCTTGAAGTCCTCGATCGCCGCGCCCTCGCGCAGGAATTCAGGGTTGGAGACCACGGCGAACTGCGCATCCGGCCGAACGCGCCGAACGATGGCGTCGATCTCATCGCCCGTGCCGACCGGCACGGTGGACTTGGTGACGATGACGGTAAAGCCGTCGATCAGCCCGGCAATTTCCTCGGCGGCGGCGTAGACGTAGGACAGGTCCGCATGGCCGTCGCCCCGGCGCGAGGGCGTACCGACGGCGATGAATACCGCGTCCGCTCCGGCGATTGCGTCAGCGGCCTCAACAGAAAATGTCAGGCGCCCCGCCTTGACGTTGGCGGCGACCAGGGCGTCCAGACCCGGCTCGAAGATCGGGATTTCGCCGGCGTTCAGCCGGGCGATCTTGCCCGCGTCCTTGTCGATGCAGCAGACGACATGGCCGAAATCGGCGAAACAGGCCCCCGAGACCAGGCCCACATAGCCGGTTCCGATCATGGCGATCCGCATGGAAAGTATCCCCTGGCGCCCAAGGCTCGCGCGATGAGCGCTGTCTACCAGCGCGGGCGTGAATCGCAACGGGCGTCTGTAGTGCGTACGCCGCCCGTGGACGCAACCCCATCGGCCCGCTAGAGGTTAACCCCTGTTCCCAGGGGCGCCCATGTCCAAAACTCTGCTGGTCACCGGCGGCGCCGGCTATGTCGGAAGCCATGCTTGCAAGGCGTTCGCGGCGGCCGGCTGGCGGATCGTGGTCTATGACAACCTCTCGCGCGGCTGGCGCGAGCACGTGAAATGGGGCGAGCTGGTCGAAGGCGATATCCTGGATAGCGCGGCTTTGACGGCGGCGATGGTTGCGGCAAAGCCCGACGCGATCGCCCACTTCGCGGCCCTGGCCTATGTGGGCGAGTCCTTCGAGGACCCGGCCGGCTATTACCGCACCAACACGACCGGGATGCTGAACCTGCTGGACGCCATGCGCGCGGCCGGAACCCAACGGATCCTGTTCTCGTCCAGCTGCGCGACCTATGGCGTGCCGGACAAGCTGCCGATCGATGAGACGACAGCGCAGGCGCCGATTAATCCCTATGGCTGGTCCAAGCTGATCGCCGAGAAGATGCTGGAAGCCTATGGCCACGCCTATGGCATCCGCTCGGTAGCGCTGCGCTATTTCAACGCGGCCGGGGACGACGCGGAACTGGAGACCGGCGAAAGGCATGAGCCGGAAACCCACATGATCCCGCTGGCGATCATGGCCGCCCAGGCGGGCGGGACCTTCCGCATCAACGGCGATGATTTCGCCACCCGCGACGGTACAGCCGTGCGCGACTATATCCATGTGACCGACCTTGCCGACGCCCACTGCCGGGCGCTGGACTATCTGATGGGCGGCGGGGCGAGCGATGTGTTCAACCTGGGCACGGGCGGCGGCATGAGCGTGACGGAAATTCTCGACGCCATCGAGCGGGTGTCGGGAACGAAGATCAAGCGCGAGGTCGTGGGCCGCCGGCCGGGCGATCCGCCGGCCCTGGTCGCCGGCGCCGACAAGGCTCGCCGCGTGCTGGGCTGGACGCCGACCCATTCCAGTATCGACGAGATCATCCAAAGCGCTTGGCGCTGGCACGGCCGCAACAGCGGATAGGCGGGGGGATATGCGCGCGTGCTGAAAGCCGTCCGATCCATCTGCATCGTCACCGGCGACCACCTGTGGCGCAATCCGCGGGTGGTGAAGGAGGCCGACGCCCTAACCCGGGCGGGCTATCACATCACGGTGGTCGGACCGGTGGTCAGCGCCGCCGACAATGAACGCGACCTGGAGATCCTGAACGGCCGGGCCTGGACGCGGATCGGCGCGCCGGACTTGCTGGCCGGCGGGGCGGCTCGGCGATTCATCGGGCGACTGTCGCGCCGGCTGCAGGTGACGGCAGTGCGAAGGCTCGGGCTGCAGCTGTCGGGCGCGCTCGGCTACGGCATCGGCGAGACGGTGCGGGCGGCGGCGGGCCTGAAGGCTGACCTCTATTCCTGCCACCAGGAGCCAGGGCTGGCGGCCTATCAGCGCCTGGCGGCCAGGGGCCTGCGTTGCAGTGTGGATTTCGAGGACTGGTATTCCGCCGACCTGATCGGCGAGGCGCGCAAGG
>CAZJBC010000035.1:1643-14769 GCA_964543805.1 uncultured Brevundimonas sp. | reverse complement strand
GAAGTCCGAGGCATAGACCATGAACTTCTTGGGCACGCAGCCGCGGATGACGCAGGTGCCGCCGACCCGGTCGGCCTCGGCCACGGCCACCCGCTGTCCAGCCATCGCCGCCAGGCGCCCAGCCCTTACCCCGCCCGAGCCTGCGCCGATGATGAAGAGGTCGTAGTCGTACGCCATGCCCGTGCTCTCTGTTCTTACGGATTCAGGCGCCTGACGCCCTGATCCGTTCCGATGATCGCCTCGTCCGCCAGGTCGAGGAAAAGGCCGTGATCGACGACGCCCGTGACCGCCTTGAGCGCATCGGCCAGCATGGCGGGATCCGGAATGGCTCCGCAGGCGGCGTCATAGACATAGTTGCCGCCGTCCGTTTCCACAGGGGCGCCGTCCTTTTTCCGCCAGCGCGCCGCGATTTCGATGTCGCACAGGGCAAGCGCGTCGCAGATCCGCGCCTGGGTGTGGAAGTGGCCGAACCTGACCACCTCGATCGGCAGGGCGAAGGCGCCCAGCGTTCCGACCACCTTGGCCTGGTCGGCGATGACGACGCAGCGCCTCGAGGCTTCCCAGACCAGCTTTTCGCGTAAAAGGGCCGCGCCGCCGCCCTTGATCAGCGACAGGCCCGGCCCGATCTCATCGGCGCCATCGACGGTCAGGTCGATGGCCTTGACCTCGTCCAGGGTCGCCAGCTTGATGCCCAGCGAAGCCGCCAGAGCAGCGGTCGCCTCCGATGTCGGCACCCCGCGGATATCCAGCCCCCGCGCCGCCAGCGCCTTCACAAACCAGGCGGCGGTCGAGCCGGTGCCCAGACCGACGGTCATGCCGGATTCGGCCAGCATGGCGGCGGCCTCGCCGGCGATGCGCTTTTGATCGTCCGCGGTCACTTGCGCGCCGCCCGTTTGCGGTCGCGGAACTTGGCGGCCCAGCCCTGTTTGTCGACCTGCTTGCCGCGCTCCAGCGCCAGGGCGTCGTCGGGAACGTCATGCGTGATCACCGACCCCGAACCCGTCATGGCCCGCTCGCCGACCCGCACCGGCGCCACCAGGGCCGTGTTCGAGCCGATGAAGGCGTCCTCGCCGATCTGTGTGTCGTATTTGTCGAAGCCGTCGTAGTTGCAGAAGATCGTGCCCGCTCCGATGTTGGCCCGCGCGCCGACCGTGCCGTCGCCCAGGTAGGACAGGTGGTTGGCCTTGGCGCCCTTGCCGACCTTGACCTTCTTGACCTCCACGAAGTTGCCGATGTGCGCCTCTTCGCCGATGTCGGCGCCGGGCCGCAGCCGCGCGTAGGGGCCGATGATCGCGCCCTTGCGCACCACGCAGCCTTCCAGATGACTGAAAGCCCGGATCACCGCTCCGGCCTCGACCGTCACGCCGGGCCCGAACACCACATAGGGCTCGATGGTTGCGCCGCCGTCGATGCGGGTGTCATGGGCCAGGTGAACTGTGTCCGGCGCGGTCATGGAGACGCCCGCCTCCATCATCTTCGTGCGCGCGCCGTACTGCCAGGCGGCCTCGGCCTGGGCCAGCTGACTTTGCGAATTTACCCCCATGGTCGCCTCCTCGGGTGCGAATGCGGCGCGGACCGTCAGGCCCGCGGTGTTGGCCAGACCGATCACATCGGTCAGATAGTACTCGCCGTTAGCGTTGGCGTTGCCCACCCTGGCCAGCAAGTCGAACAACAGGCCCGCACGCGCCAGGATGACTCCGGAATTGCAGGCGGCAATCGCCCGTTGCGCCTCGGTGGCGTCCTTTTCCTCGATGATGGCGACTAGCTGCTCGCCCTGAAAGACCAGGCGGCCATAGCCGAACGGATCGGCGGCCTTGAAGCCCAGCACCGCCACATCGGCCTCGATTGCAAACAAGGGCTGGATGGCGACTGCGTCCATCAGCGGCGTGTCGGCCGCCGTCACCACCACATCGCCCTCGAAGCCCGCCAGAGCCGCCCGAGCGGCCAGGACAGCATGGCCGGTGCCCAGCGGCGGATCCTGAACCACAATCGCGCCCTCGCCCAGACGCTTGCGGACGTGCTCGCCGACCTGTGGGCTATGGGCGCCGACCACCACAATGATCCGCTCGCAGCCCAGAGCCTGCGCCCCGTCAATTGCCCGGTCCAGCAGGGTGCGGCCGGCGACCTTGTGCAAGACCTTGGGGACAGGCGACTTCATCCGCGTCCCCTGCCCCGCGGCCAGGATGATGGCGGCGCGTTTGGTCATGGATGGCTCCAGCCCCGGGAATCGGTCATTGCGCAGACTATCGATCTAGCCCAAAGCGGGCGAGATTGCATTGGCCGTCCTTGCGTCCTTCGAGACGCGGCTGTTGCCGCTCCTCAGGATGACGATCATGAGGCGGTCTGCACTGTCATCTCATGATGAGGAGCCCGAAGGGCGTCTCGAACCACCCGGGGAACGCCCTTGACTGAACTTGATCTGACCGGTTGGACCATCGCCTTCGATCTCGACGGCACCCTGGTCGACTCCGCGCCCGACCTGATCGGCGCCCTCAACGCTGTGCTGGCAGAGCACAATCTACCTGCGGTCGCCGTCGAAGATGCCCGCCACATGGTCGGTCACGGCGCCCGGGCGATGATGGAAAAGGGCTTTGCCGCGGCGGGGCGCGTCTTTCCGGCCGACCAGGGCCCGGCGCTGGTCGAGCGCTTCATCGAACTTTATCTTCCCATCATCGCCCGCGAGACCCGACCCTTCGAGGGGTGCCTGGAAACCCTTCAGACTCTACTGGATGCGGGCGCGACCCTGGTCGTCTGCACCAACAAGCGCACGGGCCTGTCCAACGCCCTGCTCAAGGCGCTGGATATGGAGCGCTATTTCGCGGCCGTGGTCGGCGCCGATGACGCCCCGGCCCCCAAGCCCGACGCACGCCATTTGCTCTATTCCATCGAGGAATCGGACGGCGATCCGGAGCTGTCGTTGATGGTCGGCGACTCCCGCACCGACCTCGGGGCAGCCCGCAATGCCGGCATCCCCGTCGCCCTGTTCAGCTTCGGCTATTCCGACGTTCCGCAAGCCGAGCTTGGCGCGGATGCTGTCCTCGACCACTATGACCAGCTGATCCCATGGATCGCGGAACGGACGGGACAATGAAAGCCTGGATCGCCGGGGCCGCGGGCCCCGAGCTTGCGGACGTCGCTACACCTTCGCCAAAACCGGACGAGGTGCTGGTGCGCGTGCTGGCCAGCGCGCTTAACCGCGCCGACCTGTTCATGGCCGCCGGCGGCAGCCACGGCCCGCTCGGCGGCGCTGGCGCCATCCTTGGCCTGGAATGGACCGGCGAGATCGTCGAGACCGGCTCGGCGGTGACAGGCTTTGCACCCGGCCAGCGGGTGATGAGCTCGGGCGGAGCAGGCTTTGCCGAATATGCGGTCGCCCATCAGGGCCGCCTGATCCGCGTGCCGGACGGCATGGCCGCCGAGCAGGCCGCCGGTCTGTCGGTTGCGATCCT
Source organism: uncultured Brevundimonas sp. (assembly GCA_964543805.1). GTDB lineage: Bacteria > Pseudomonadota > Alphaproteobacteria > Caulobacterales > Caulobacteraceae > UBA5005. The sequence goes on along the minus strand of CAZJBC010000035.1, from coordinate 11,320 downwards.
GACCATGCACAACGCGCTGGCCACCGAAGGCGCGCTTGAGGCTGGCCAGGCCGTCCTGATCCATGGGGCCAGCTCGGGCGTCGGCCTGATGGGCCTGAAAATGGCCAGGATCCTCGGCGCGAAAACCGTGATTGGCTCGGCCCGCGATCCCGCCAAGCGCGCCCGCCTGGCGCAATTCGGCGCGGATCTGGCCGTCGATCCCGCCGGCGAGGCCTGGGTGGAAGAGATCAAGGCAGCGACCGGCGGCGCGGGCGTTGATCTGGTGATCGACCAGGTCTCTGGTCCCGGGTTCGACCTGACCATGCGCTCGACAAAGGTGAAGGGCCGCATCGTCAATGTGGGGCGCCTCGGCGGCCAGTCCGCGCCGATCGACTTCAACCTGCATGCTCTGCGGCGGATCGCTTACATTGGCGTCACCTTTCGCAGCCGCAGCCTGGCTGAGATCTGCGAGATCGTCCGCCTGGCCCAGGCCGATCTGGCCGGGCCGCTTGCGCAAGGCTCCCTCGATCTGCCCATCGATCGCGTCTTTGCCTTCGAAGATTTGCCGGCGGCCCTGGCGCACATGGACGCCAACCGGCACTTCGGCAAGATCGTGCTGAGAGCCTAGTCGTCAGCCGGCAGATCCAGCGGATAGCCGTCCGGATCGGTGGTCCAGCGCCGCTCGGGCGCGCCCTCGGCCAGAGCCGCCTCAATGGCTTCGATCTTGGCCTGCGTGGTCAGCAAGCGCTGCTGAACCATCGAGCCGGAACGTGAACTGGACAGCAGGTGAATGTCCCGCCAGCGCATCTGTTTCAGCATGGCCAGATAGTCAGAGGGCGTCATGGCGTATCCTTCCGGGCGCCACTGTGGCGCCGCGGGGCGTTCGGGGGAATGGTCTTTATGTCAGCCGCCCACGCGGCTCGCGCACGCCGGCGATCAGCACCGCCAGCGCGCCCAGGTGCAGAACCATGGCGATGCCGAACACCGGCGGATATCCGGTCACCGTCGCGATGACGCCGCCGACCAGCGGACTGGCCGAGGCCATAATGCCTTCGACCGTGGCCGAGATTCCCAGTCGCATGGCCACGTCGTGCCGCGCGCCGAACTCCAGGATCAGCGTCGCCGCCGCCATCTTGTAACCAGAGTTGGAGGCCCCCATCAGCGCAAACCCGACGATGAACACCGGCATGGAGTGGGCAAGGATCATCACCGCCAGCCCGATCGTTCCGATCACCATGGCCGCGACGAAATTGGACCGGAAGCCCGAGCGGTCGCCAATGAATCCCCAGGCCAGGTTGGAGACCGTGTCCGCCCCAAGATAGACAGCGCCCAGCAGGCCCAGCCCCGCCCCGTCCAGGCCGATCCTCTGGTGGGCGTGCAGCACATAGAGCGGCACCGCCATCCAGCCGCCCACCGCCATGGCCTGGGCGATCAGGAAGTTGCGATAGTCATGGTCGGCGCGGATCAGGACGTTGAAGTCCTTCAGCCGCTCGCGCAGCCGCGTGCGGGACCGCAAGGTCGGCGGCTCAGGCTCGATCATCAGCAGGCGCAGCGCCGTCAGCCCCAGGCTGGTGAGGGCGAAGACAATGACAAATGTCACTGCATAGCCATTGCCCAGCACATTGTTCTGAACGAGGTATCGCCCGGCCAGATAGGTCAGCAGCGCCGCGATCGCCCCGCCCGTCAGGTTGCGGTAGGCCTGTAGCCGGCCTCGCCGCGCGATGGGAATGACCTTGGCCAGCAACAGCTGGAAAACCACCCGCTGTGCGCCGCTGAAAAACCCGTAGGCCAACAGACTGACCAGAACCGCCCATGCCAGGAAGGGCGGATGCAGGAACCACGCGCTGAGCGCCAGGACCAGGATCGAGCCCCGCATCAGGCTGCCCATGACCGTGGCGGCCGGGAGCACCCGCTTGCGGTGCTCGATCAGGTTGGCGCCGATAACCGGCGAGATGATCTGGCCGATCTGTTGCAGCGAAAGGCCCAGACCGACAAAGGCGCTGGCGCCCGGCCCGCCGCCCGCCAGCATCGAAAGATAGGCCGGCAGAAGCGTCGGCGCGGCCAGAACCCGAAAGCCCGTCATCCCCAGCATGCCGTGCAGATAGTGGCCGATATAGTTGCGGCGCAGGTTCTTCCACACCACGGCCTCATATTCGGCCTCGGCGTCGATATCGATCGTGGCTTCTTCGGGAATCTGCGACGTCAACTCACCGGCTCCTGACGGCCGTCAATTGCGCCGATTCGGGGAACGATGGTGGATGCGACAGGGATTGAACCTGTGACCCCCTCGGTGTGAACGAGGTGCTCTCCCGCTGAGCTACGCATCCGTCTCGATTGAGAGGGCAGGCCTATATCCCCCGCCCCCGCTCGCGGCAAGCCTACTGGTGATCCAGCAGGCCCAGAACCCGTTTGGCGACGACGTTGAGGTTGACCTCTGACGTCCCACCCTCGATCGAATTGCCCTTCGAGCGCAGCCAGGCCTTTGTCTGGTCGGTTTCGCGCTGGGTGAAGCCGTCGCCTTCCCAGCCGATGCCCTGCAGGCCCATGGCCTCGACCAACAGCTCGTTGCGTTCCATGCCGAGCGTCGCGCCGGCGTATTTGATGATCGAGGTCGCCGCCGATGGCCCGCCGCTCTTGGCCTCTTCTGAAAGCCGGCGCTGGGTGAGCATGAAGGCGTGGCTGCCCATCTTGTTGGCGGTGATCCGCGCGCGCAGGTCGCCGTCCAGCAGGCGCCCGTCCGGGCCAAGGCCCACGTACTGGCGGGCGATGTCTTCCAGGTTGCCGGCTGACGAGCCCATGCCGCCGCCACCGCCCGGGCCCGACGCCACCATACTGCCGGAGATGTTCTGGCGCTCGTACTGCAGCAGGCGCTTGGCGATTTCCCAGCCGCCGCCGACCTTGCCGACCAGCTGGTCTTTCGGGACCTTCACGTCGGTGAAGAAGGTTTCGCAGAAAGGCGACGAGCCGGAGATCAGCCGGATCGGCCTGGGCTCAACGCCCGGAGTCTTCATGTCGATGAGCAGGAAACTGACGCCCTCATGCTTCTTCGAGGTGTCAGTGCGCACCAGGGCGAAGATCCAGTCGGCCTTGTCGGCGTAGGAGGTCCAGATCTTCTGCCCATTGACCAGCCAGTGATCGCCCTTGTCCTCGCAGCGGGTCTGCAGACCGGCCAGGTCGGAGCCTGCGCCCGGCTCGGAATAACCCTGGCACCAGCGGATTTCGCCGCGGCAGATTTCCGGCAGGAAGCGCTTCTTCTGGTCTTCGTTGGCGTATTCCAGCAGCACCGGGCCCAGCATCCAAAGGCCGAACGAAGCCAGCGGCGTACGATAACCGCCCTTGGCCATTTCAGACCCCAGCACCTTGGCCTGGTCGTGCGACAGACCGCCGCCGCCGTATACCGTCGGCCAGGTCGGAGCCGTCCAGCCCTTTTCGGCCATGCGGTTCATCCACACCTTGATGGGATCGCTCGAGGTCAGGTACTTGCGCCCGCCCCAGACGGCCTCTTCGTCGACGCTTGCCTTGTCGTCTTTCAGTTCGGCGGGATAGTTGGCGGCCAGCCAGTCGCGGACTTCGGTGCGGAAAGCGTCCAGATCACTCATCGGGGGGCCTCAAATTCGAACGGGCGTTTGCGGCGGGATAGCGGGCGCACGCGCGCGGGGCAAGCGCGGCGATGGTCTTGCATCCCCGCCGCCCGCCTTTCATAAGCGCGGTTATGGCGAGACTCATTGACGGCAAGGCGTTTGCAGAAGGCCTGCGCGAGCGGGTGACGGCGGAAGTGTCGCGGCTGAAGGCCGAGCACGGCCTGCAACCAGGTCTTGCCGTCGTGCTGGTAGGCGATGATCCGGCCAGCCAGGTCTATGTGCGAAACAAGGGCGAGCAGACCGAGGCGGCGGGCATGCTGTCGGTCACCCACCGCTTGCCGGCCGAGACCAGCCAGGCGGATCTTTTGAAGCTGGTCGCCAGCCTGAACGCTGATCCGAAAATTCACGGCATCCTGGTGCAGTTCCCGGTGCCTGATCACATCAGCCAGGCCGATGTCGTCGCCGCGCTCGATCCGAACAAGGACGTCGACGGTCTGACGGTGATCAACGCCGGCCGGCTGGCGAGCGGCCTTGCGGGCCTGGTGCCCTGCACGCCTTCGGGCTGCATCATGCTGATCAAGGACGTTCTGGGTGAAAATCTGGCCGGCAAGACGGCGGTGGTGGTCGGCCGTTCCAATCTGGTGGGCAAGCCGGTGGCCCAGCTGCTGCTGGCCGAGAACTGCACGGTGACGATCGCCCATTCGAAAACCGTCGACCTGCCGTCGGTCTGCCGTCAGGCCGATATCCTGGTCGCGGCAGTTGGCCGGCCAGAGATGATCCGGGGAGACTGGATCAAGCCTGGCGCGGTGGTCATCGACGTCGGCATGAACCGCGTCCCGTCGATCAAGAATCCGGGCAAGACCCGTCTCGTGGGCGATGTCGCCTTTGCCGAGGCCGAAGCCGTCGCCGCCGCCATCACGCCGGCGCCAGGGGGCGTGGGGCCCATGACCGTGGCCTGTCTGCTGGACAATACCGTCACCGCCGCCCGGCGGATCGCAGGACTGGCCTAAGACGCCGCGGCGGCGCTTTCGGTCCAGCTGACCAGGTCGTCCAGCACCTTTTCGGTCGCTGCATTGTAGGCGTCCACAATAGCGCTGACGCGGTTCGCTGAGGCGGGAACCTCCGCCTTGAACATCTGCTCGGCCACACCGCCGGCCGCAGGCGGATTGGTCAGGGTCGCCTTGATCTCGATTTCGACCGTGGGGACCGCCTTTGGGTCGGCGTTCGGATAACGGGCCTCAAAGGTGCGCACTTCGACCCGTAATGTGTGGTCGCTCGGCGTCGGCCCGCCGCGGGTCGCCAGCCGGATGCGCGGGGAAGCGTCGAATGCCTTGACCATGGCCTCATCGAACAGGATCTGCGCCGGCGCCGCCCAGCGCGCGTCGGCGATAGAGGCCGTCTCGTTCCCCGTCGCGGTGACGATGCGATCACCCGTGGAAGTACGCGGAAAGGCGGTGGGTGTCCGCAGGACGCCGACCGGAACAGCGCCTGCCGGCCGGTCAATCGGATGCGAGGCGACCGTCAGTTGATACAGGGTTGCCGGTTCGGCCTTTGGAAAGACCGTCACGCAGGCGCTTAGGGCGATCGAGGAAACCGCAGCCAGGGCAAGAAAACGTCGGATCATGGCGCCACCTTGATTTCGCGCGCCGGCTCCTTGGTGATGAGCTGGCGCGGGTCGCTTTCAATCTCATTGGCCAGCCGGTCCAGCGAATCGGCGGCCGACTGCAGGCTGGTGATGGTGCTCTGAACCTGCGGCAGGGTGTTGTTGGCGAAGTCGTTCGCCGGTCCCTTCAGGCTGTTGACGGTGGTGCGGATGTCGCTGGCCGTCGATTTCAACTCGTCCGCGGCCTTGGAGAAGTTGTCCAGGGTCGCCGCGCCCTGGTTGTCCACCAGACCCTTGGCTGAATTGGCGAGCGCCGAGACATCCTTTGCCGCCTGGTCCAGGCTGTTGACCGCCTGGTCGGCATTCTGGAAGACTTGGGTGTTATCCCGCGCCGCAGCGCTGACGATGTTGAGGTCGGACAGGACGCCCGAGAAGTTGGCGACGTTTTCCTTCGACAGCACGGACGAGACCTTGTCGAGCGTCTCCACGGCGCGCGCCAGAACAGTGCCGCCGCCCTTGAGCAGGTCCTGGAGCGCGCTGGTCTGGGTGCGGATGATGGGCCTGACGCCCACCGGCGTGGTGGCCTTCAACAGCGGATTCGTAGGCGTCCCGGCGGTCAGCTGCACGACGTTGACGCCGGTGATGCCCAGGGGTTCGAGGGTGGCGTAGCTGTCGGTGCGGATCGGCACGTCCGAGCCGACCCGGACAGTGGCGATCACCCGGTTGGGATCCTTCTTGTCGAGGGTCAGGCTTTTGACCTCGCCGACCTTGATGCCGTTGAACTGCACCTCGCCGCCCTCGCTCAGACCGCTTACCGATCCGATGAAGACGACGTCATATTCGTCATGCGCCTTGTTGTAGGTGTACCGCCCCATCCAGACGACAAACGCGACCATGCCCACCAGCAGAAACAGTGAGAGGAAGCCGACCAGCGTATAGTTGGCGTTACGCTCCATCCGGCTTCATGCCTTTCTCTCGCTTGGCCCTGCGGCCGGCCATTCCAGGTCCGCCCTCAGCACGCTGGGCGGCGCGGCCTCGCGGACCCAGGAAGTATTCCTTGATCCAGGGATGATTTGAACGCTCCAGTTCCGCAACGGGCGCAACCGCCACGATCTTTTTGTCCGCCAGCACCGCCACACGATCACAGATAGCATAAAGGCTGTCGATGTCGTGGGTGATCATAAACACCGTAAGGCCCAGGCTGTCCGAAAGATCCGCGATCAGTTCGTCAAACGCCGCCGCGCCTATGGGATCCAGGCCCGAGGTCGGCTCGTCCAGAAACAGCAGCTCAGGATCCAGAGCCAGGGCCCGGGCCAGACCCGCTCGCTTTTTCATGCCGCCCGACAGTTCCGCGGGTCTCTTGTTCGCGGCCTCGATCGGCAGGCCGACCAGCGCGATCTTCAGGTCCGCCAGCTGGCGGATGTCGGCCTTGCTCAGGCGAGTGTGTTCCGCCATCGGCGCGGAGACATTTTCACGCACGGTCAGGTTCGAAAACAAGGCGCCTGACTGGAACAGAACGCCCCAACGGCGCTCCATTTCGCCCCATTGACGGCCGGTCGCGCGCTGTAGATCTCGGCCGAACAGGCGCACTGTGCCGCCGTCCGGAATCTTGAGGCCGATCAGGGTGTTCATCAACACCGACTTGCCCGATCCCGAGCCGCCGACCACGCCGAGAACCTCGCCGCGTTTGACGGTCAGGTCGAGCCCATCGTGGATGACGTGATCCTCAAATTTGGAAACAAGGCCACGCACCTCGATCGGCGGTGCGCCCTCGTCCAGGCCTTGTTTCTCGGCCAGTTCAACGTCGGTGCTCATACGCCCATTTCCAGATAGATCAGAGCAAAAATCGCATCGAGCACGATGATGGCGAAGATCGAATGCACCACCGCCGTAGTCACCCGCTTGCCCAGGGATTCCACGTCGCCGCCGACCATCAATCCCTGACGGCAACCGATGCCGGCGATCATCATGGCCATGAACGGCGCCTTGATTAGCGAAAGACCGAACTGTTTTACGCCGACGTTCTCCTGGATTCGCTGAATGAAATAGACCGGGCTGAGGTCGAGCGAGGACCACAGCGTCAAGGCGCCGCCGAACAGACCCGCAACCGCGCCGAGGAAGGTAAGCAGGAATATCATGACCAGCAGGGCCAGAAAGCGCGGCAGGACGATGGCTTCAAAGGGATCAACGCCCATAGTCCGCATGGCGTCGATTTCCTGCTGCATCTTCATGGCGCCGATCTCGGCCGCAAAGCTCGAGGCCGACCGCCCCGCCAGCAGGACGGCGGTAATGACTACGCCGAACTCGCGCAGCACGCCAAAGCCGACGGCCTCGACGGCGAACACCTTGGCCCCGAAATCGGCCAGCATGCTGGCGCCGAGAAAAGCCAGCACGGCGCCGATGAAGAAGTTGGTGATCATCACGATGGGAATGGCGTCGAGCCCCGCCCGCTCCATGACATTGACCACCGTCGCCCAGCGCACGCGGGTAGGATTGATGATGCTCTTTAGCACTGTGACCAGCAGCCGGCCCAGAAAGCCCAGGCTTTCGACGCCTTCGGCGCCGAACATGACGATGCCCTTGCCCAGGCGGCCCATCATGGCGTTGAAAGACCAGGGCCGGCGCAGGGTGGGCGTTTCGGTATGGATCGCCTCGACCACCCGGTTGAGCAGCCGCAGGGTCTCGGGACGCGCCTTGAGCGATTGTCCTTCCAGCTTGCCGCCGGCTGCGTCGATCAAGGCCAGAGCGCCCGCGGTATCGAAGCGGCCGACGTCTTCGAGATCGATGGCCGCGCCTTCTGATTTCAGCGCTGCGGCCAGACGATCTCCGGCGTCGCCGAGACAGATTGCGCTCCAGTCTCCCGTCAGCACGATGCGGGGCGCAGAGCCCGTTTCGTCTCGACTGAAGTCAGCCGGGGTATCCATCGATGGGCGGAGCCGCCTCTCCTGACACAACTGTTGCGCTGCAACGTGCCTGCGCCAGCAAAGGTTGCCAAGAGGCTGCGCGCGAAACCCTTAGTCGCGGCGCCTCAGCCACACCGCCACAGCCCAGGCCTGGGCTTCGTGCCGGGCCCGGCGAATGAAGTCCATCGGCTCCATCCAGACCAGTTCGTGATCGTCCTCAATTTTCAACGCGGGGTCTTCGCCGGTCAGAGACGCCGCGTAGAAGGCGCCATGGTTATTCAGCGCCCGGCCGTTGGGATCGATGAAGATCTGGGTAGCCCGCACGAGCAAGCTGCCGGCCTTTACCAGCAAGCCGACTTCTTCTCCGAACTCGCGAACCAGCGCTTCTGTCTCGCTCTCACCTGGATCGACGCCACCGCCCGGCAGATCGAACACAGGCGCCTGGCCCAGATGCACCGTGATGGCGGCGATGGCGATCCGGCCGTCGCGCTCCGCTACGCCGAACGCCGCCTGCCGGTCGATGTAGGTCAGGCCCGGCTGGGCGGCTCCGAACTGCAAATGGCCAGACTCAGGTTTCGACAAAGGCGCGTTCGAGCACAAAATCGCCTGGGCTGGCGATGGAGCCCTCTTCGAAACCGCGGTCCAGCATGATTTTCTTCAGATCGGCCAGGACCGACGGCCCGCCGCACATCATCACCCGGTCCACCGCCGGATCGAAGGGCGGAAGGCCGAGGTCGGTAAACATCTGACCCGACGTGATCAGGTCGGTGATGCGGCCCTTGGTCGGAAACGGCTCGCGGGTCACAGTCGGATAGTACCGCAGCTTGGGGGCGATCATCTCGCCCAGATCCGGATCATTCGGCAAGTCGTGGGACAGGAATTGCCGATAGTTCAGGTCGCCGACGAAACGCACCGTATGGGTGACAACCACCGTGTCGAACCGCTCATAGACCTCCGGATCGCGGACCAGCGACAGCCAGGGCGCAAGGCCCGTGCCGGTGCCCAGCATATAGAGGGTGCGGCCGGGCTTCAGCGCGTCCAGCACAAGCGTGCCGGTCGGCTTGCGGCCGATCAGCAGGTCATCGCCCACCTTGATCTTCTGCAAGCGCGACGTCAGCGGACCGTCCTGGACCTTGATGGAATAGAATTCCAGTTCCTCGGCCCAGTTGGGCGAGGCGATGGAATAGGCGCGCAGCAGGGGCTTGCCGTCTTCCTTGGGCAGGCCAAGCATGACGAACTGGCCGTTCTCGAAACGGAACGACGGATCGCGCGTGGTGCGGAACGAGAACAGCTCGTCGGTCCAGTGCTGAACCCACGTCACCGTCTCGACCAGAAAGGCGCCGCCCGCTTTGACGGGCGCAGGCGCGGTCGCATCTGACATTATGTAATCAGCCTATCTTGTTGTGTTCGCGTTATATATCGCCGCCGACTTCAAGTGAAGGCGGCGTCGCGCGTTCCACGTGAATGCCGCACTCGCTCTTGTCCAGGCCGGCCCAGCGGCCGGAACGGACGTCGCCGCCCTCTTCCACCGGCTTGGTGCAGGGCCAGCAACCGATCGAGGGAAAGCCCTGGGCGACCAGCGGGTGGGCCGGCAGGTCATGCTCGACCGCA
>CAZJBC010000035.1:0-1633 GCA_964543805.1 uncultured Brevundimonas sp. | reverse complement strand
CCGCATTCGCCTCGACCGCATAGCCGTCCAGCTCGGCCTTGGACATGTTGGCCAGGGGGTTGATCTTGATCTTGCCGTCGGACGAGCGCTCGACCACAGGCAGGCGCAACCGGTCGCCGCCCTGGAAGCGTTTGCGACCGGTGATCCAGGCGTCGAATTCCGACAGCGCGCGGTCGAGCGGCAGAACCTTGCGGATGTTGCAGCAGTCATCGACGCTGGTCTTCCACAAATTGGCAGACGGGTCCTGCACCGCCAGGTCGGCATAGGCCGGGCGCAGATCGCGCACGCCGGTCAGGCCCAGCCTGGCCGCCAGTTGCTGGCGATAGTCGAGCGTCTGGCCGAACAGCATGCCGGTGTCCAGGAACAGCACCGGCGTGGCCGGATCCACCTGGGCCACCATGTGCAGCAGCACGGCCGATTCCGCACCGAAGGACGAGACCAGGGCCAGTTTGTCGCCAAAAGTCTCGTGGGCCACGCGCAAGATTTGCTGCGGCGAGGCGTCCCTCAGGCGCTCGTTCAGCTCGAGCGCGATGTCGCGCTCGGCGGCTTGATCATAAGCCATCATGCAATCCTCTCGACGAAAGCCGGTTTGCGGTCGTCGGCGCCGCGTTGATAGACGTGACGGAAGCGATGCGCCGCCGCCATCCACTGGTCGGGACTGGAGCCGTCGGACGGCTCGAACGCATCGAAGCCGCAACGGATGAAGAAACTGGCCTGCTCGCGCAGCACCTCGCCCACCGCGCTGATTTCGCCGCCGTAGCCGAACCGCTCGCGCAGCAGCCGGGCCGAGGTATAGGCCCGGCCGTCGCGAAACTTGGGAAAGCTGAGCGCGATCACCGACAGGCTGGCCAGATAGTCGACCAGGTCCTCGACGGCTTCCTCCGGCTGCAGCAGCACGCCGACATTGCGGCCCTGATCAAGCAGGTCCTGGCCTTCGGCCTTGTAGCGGACGAGCGGCAGGATCACCCCGCCGGCGGCCGGAACCGCATCCTCGCCCTCGACGGCGGCGAACGTATCGTTAGCGAAGGCGGCGTGACCGTCGTGCAGCCTAATGAGCTTCGGCATAGACGGCCTCCTTGAACGGAACCAGGCCGACGCGGCGGTAGGTGTCGATGAAGCGCTCGCCCGAGGTGCGTTCGCGTAAGTAGACGCCGATCAAATGGTCCACGGCGTCCGTCACCTTGTCGGCTGCCACGGCCGGGCCGAGTATCTTGCCGACTTCGGCGTCCTCGGCGGCCGACCCGCCCAGGCTAAGCTGGTAAAATTCCTCGCCTTTCTTGTCGACTCCGAGAATGCCGATGTGGCCGACGTGGTGGTGGCCGCAGGCGTTGATGCAGCCCGAGATCTTGATCTTCAGCTCGCCGATCTCCTCGGCGCGGTCCATGTCGGCGAACTTCAGCGCGATCGCCTGGGCCACCGGGATGGCGCGGGCGTTGGCCAGCGAGCAGTAGTCCAGCCCCGGGCAGGCGATGATGTCGGTGATCAGGTCGATATTGGCCGACCCCAATCCGATCTCCTTCAGCCGCGCGAACACCTTGGGGATATCGTCCAGCTTCACGTGCGGCAGCACCAGGTTCTGCTGGTAGCTCACCCGGATCTCGTCGAAGGAATAGCGCTCGGCCAGCTCGGCGAT
>CAZJBC010000034.1:0-15075 GCA_964543805.1 uncultured Brevundimonas sp. | reverse complement strand
TCAACCTTCGTATCGGGGATCAGCTTCAGCATTTCCGCCGATTTGGCGCCCATGTTCTGCGCCCGCGCATGGCAGGCGTGGTGCACGGCGACGCCGCCCGGAACGGGTTCCAGCCCGGGCGCCAGGCCAAAGGTCCTGGCCAGTCCCACCACATATTCGCTGACGTCCCGGGTCGCCGTCGACAGGCGTTTGACCGCCTCGCTCTCGGGCAGGATCAGCGGCCATTCGAACTTCATCATCAGCCCGCAGCTGGCGGTCAGGGCCAGCACGTCATAGCCCTTGTCGATCCAGGGGGCGAAGGCCGCCGCAACCCGGCCCGCCCGTCCCGCCACGTCGCCCAGGTCGCCGGCCTCCAGCTGCGGCATGCCGCAGCATTCGGGATAGACCAGCTGAACCTCCACGCCCTGCCGGGCCAGAACCCGCGCCGCCGCCACGGCTGTGTCCGGCGCATTGTAGTCGACGAAACAGGTCGCATAGAGCACGACCTTGCGCTGGCCGAAGGCGGGGCCTGCCGGATCGGGCGCGAGCGGGCTCTTCAGCCGGTCAGTCGCGGTCTTGGAATGATAGACCGGCAACTCGGCTTCGGCGTCGATGCCGGCGATCGTCTCCAGCATCTTGCGCAAGGGGGTGTTTTCCCGCGCCGTCGACCAGTTGATCATCGCTGAAAAAGGCTTGGCCAGCTTGCCGTTGCGGTCAGTTTTGCCCAGTTGTTCACGAACCCACTGACCGCCATCAGCACGCCGCTTCGCCGCCCGGTAGCGCAACATCAGGTGCGGGAAATCCAGGTCGAACTCGTGCGGCGGCACATAGGGACACTTGGTCAGGAAGCACATGTCGCAAAGGGTGCAGGCTTCATCGACCTTGGCGAAGTCGGCCTTGTTCACCCCGTCCAGTTCCCCGGTCGGACTTTCGTCGACCATGTCGAACAGGCGCGGGAAGGCGTCGCACAGATTAAAACAGCGCCGGCATCCGTGACAGATGTCGAACACCCGCTCCATTTCCTTTTCGATGGCGGCCAGGTCGTAATAGGCCTCGTCGCGCCAGGCGATAGGATGGCGAAAGGGTGCAGTGTCGGGCTTGGGGGCGTCGGTCACGAAGGCCTCGTAAATCGTTTCGTCGCCCTCGCGCTTGTCGCGAGGGCCTATACGCCCGAACGGATGTCGTTTGAGGCATCGGTTCGTGAATATGGGTCCTCGGAATTGAGCTCTGCTCAATCCGAGGATGACGGGAAATAGATGGCGCCGCTCAGTCCAGGGTGTCGAGGGCGCGCTGGAAGCGACCGGCGTGGGACTTTTCAGCCTTGGCCAGGGTTTCGAACCAGTCGCCGATTTCGTCAAAGCCCTCGTCCCGCGCGGTGCGGGCCATGCCGGGATACATGTCGGTGTATTCGTGGGTTTCTCCGGCGATGGCGGCCGCCAGGTTGTGGGCGGTCGGGCCGATCGGCAGGCCGGTGGCCGGATCGCCGACGGCTTCCATGAATTCCAGGTGACCGTGGGCGTGGCCGGTCTCGCCCTCGGCGGTCGAGCGGAACACCGCGGCGACGTCATTGTAGCCTTCCACGTCGGCCTTCTGCGCGAAATACAGATAGCGGCGGTTAGCCTGGCTCTCGCCCGCGAAGGCGTCTTTCAGGTTCTGAAGGGTCTTGCTGGCGGCCAGGCTCATGGGGTCTCTCCCGTCAATGTGCGATCCCAGCTGGGATCCGATATCCAGCCGCGACCACAGCAGGTCCGCCCGGCCAGAGCAAATCGATTTATTCGATCCGTTCGATAGAGCCGGTCGATGGCCGCTCAGGCGCCGGCTTTGACGGGCAGGGGAACGATGTTTTGATCAGGCCGCCACAGACGCTCCAGCGCCGCCAGCACCTGCTCGCGCGAGAACGGCTTTTCAATCATCGCCCTGTCCCGGAACGCCGGGGGCAGGGCTTCGCGGCCGTATCCGGTGACGAACACAAAGGGCGCGCCCTTGCGGGTCAACGCCACGGCCAGGTCGTCGACCCGATGACCGGCCAGATTTCCGTCCAGCAGGGCGCCGTCGAAATCGGCGCTTGCGATCAACCGCCTTGCTTCACTGACCGACTGCGCCGGTCCGACCACCTCGAAGCCGGCCTCGGTCAGATGGTCGACCAGATCCATGGAAATCAGCGCTTCGTCCTCGATAACCAGAATTCGCCGCCCAACCGAGCCCGGATGGCCGGTTTGCGGCGCGTATTGGGCGAGCATTGACTGCGCGGCTTTTGGCTGGCGCCGCACAAGGGGCTCGATTTGATCGGGCAGGGGCAGGGTAATGGAGCAGCTCACGCCGCCCTCGGCGAAGCGCATGATCGCCGTGCCACCATGGGCCTGCAGACTTCGCTCGATCAGCACGCTGCCAAAACCGCGCGAAGAAGGCGCAACGACCGTCGGCCCCCCTTTTTCCTGCCAGGTCAGCAGCAAGGTGCGGCTTCCGCTGGCGAGCATTTCCCAGTCAATCAAGATCGCGCCGTTTGGCGAGGACAGGGCGCCGTATTTGCGCGCATTCGTGCCCAGCTCATGCAGCACCAAGGCCAGGTGCAGCGCGGCGTCAGCCTCCAGCAGCATTGTCGGACCGCTGCAGGTGATCCGCGGATCGCTGGGACCACCCAGCAGCAGTTGATCGCGCACCAGCTGCGAGATCTCGGCGCCCTGGAAGGCGCCGCCCGTCAGCAACATATGGGCGCGCGCCAGAGCGTGGATGCGGCCGTTGAAGCTGGCGACGAAATCCTCAGCGCTGGGCGCACGCCGCAAGGTCTGACTGGCGATCGCCTGAACGGTGGCGAGCGTGTTCTTGATGCGGTGATTGAGCTCGTTGAGCAGAAGGTCCTGCACCTCTTCCGCACGTTTGCGCTCGGTGACGTCGCGCGCCACCTTGGAGGCGCCGACTACCTTTCCCGTTCGGTCGCGAATTGGCGAGACCGTCAGGGAAACATCGATTTTGCGTCCATCCTTGCCTAGGCGGACAGTCTCGTAGTGGTCGACCCTCTCGCCGCGCGCGAGCTGGGAGATGATATGCTTTTCCTCGTCGTGCAGGTCGTGCGGGATCAGGCGTAAGATTGGCTGTCCGATCATTTCGTCGGCGCGGTAGCCGAAGATCCGTTCGGCCGCTGCGTTCCACGAGGTGATAACGCCTCCCAGCGTCTTGCTGATAATGGCGTCGTCCGAGGATGAAACGATCGCCGCCAGGTGGGAAGCTTGCTCCGCCCGGCTGTTCTGTTCGGAAAGATCCATCACCAGGTTGACGCCGCCGGTGATCACCCCGTTCTCATCGCGAAGGGGCGTCGGATGAGGCCGCACCACGACTTGAGAGCCATCGGGCCGCTCAACGACTGCTTCCAGGCCGCGAACCGTGCGGCCTTCTTTCAGGCTGATGGCCATGGGGCACTGGTCGTGAGGCAGGGGCGATCCATCCAGATGTAGAATCCGCAGGCTCCCACACCATAATTCGCCAACCTCTGGATGGCGCCCCCAAAGCGCGGCTGCCGCCTCATTGTAAAAGGTCAGGCGACCTTCGGTGTCAGTGGTGTAAACGGCAACAGGCAGGGCCGCGAGCAGATCATTGGCTGTGGTCATAAAGGCCCCATAACCTTCGTAAACGAGCAGCCGTACGTCCAGTTCCGCCGCCGCGGCCAAGGTTGTTGCGCGTTAAGCCTATGGTCAGGGGCGAGGTTTAGGCTCCACACTTCAGACCCTGGTGAGTCAGGGGCGGGGAACAGGCAGGCTCGGCGCGATGCTCGACAGCGACAAGCTCAACCTTGAACGGGTTCGCTTCCTGCTGGTCGACGACAATCCGCAGGCGCTCAACATCACCACCCAGGTCGTTACCGGCTATGGCGTGCGCAAGATCACCAAGTGCGGCAGTGCTCGCGAGGCGCGCACGGCGATCAGCAACATGACCTTCGACTTCATCCTCACCGACGCCCAGATGCCCGAGGAAGACGGCTATTCCCTGGTAAGCTGGCTGCGTCGAGAGGCGCCGGAGCAAAACCGCTTTGTCCCCGTGATCATCGTCACCGGCCACACCCGTCAGGGCCAGGTAATGCAGGCCCGCGACTGCGGCGTGCATGCGATTGTCGCAAAGCCCCTGACGCCGCGCGTGCTGCTCGAGCGGATCTACTGGGTCGCCCACGATGATCGCAAATTCATTGAATGCGACACCTATGTCGGCCCCGACCGCCGCTTCCACAGCCTGGGCCCGCCCATGGGCATGCATGGCCGCCGCAACGATGATCCGCCGCCAGGCGTGCCGATGCCTGAAGAAACCCACGACGCCCAACCGGGCGCCGACCCTTGACCGTTATGGAGAGACTTGCTTGGGCGCTGTAAAGAAATTCAAGGTCAAGAGCCGGCTTGCGACTCTGGCGCTGGGACATGGCGGGGTCTCGGTGCGTGATGCGCTCAAGGCCGCTGATGCGGCGATCGACAATGTGCGCGGCGATTGCCTGACAACGGTGGACGCAAGGCTGGCGGAGATTGACCGGCGCTTCAGCGCCACAGCGCCGGGTCGCAACCGCGAGCCGTTTGGCGACCTTTACGACCTGTCCTCCAACATCATCGACCTGGCCATGGGTCTGCCGAACTCGGGCATTGAACACGCGGCCCGCGCCCTGTGCGATCTGGTCGACCTAAGCCTCGAGCGCGACCTGCGCGACTGGGAAGCGGTGGACGTTCACATCGAAACCCTTCGCCTGCTGCGCGCCCAGGGTCAGGCATTCTCGCCGGCGCAACGTGACGCCGTGCTGGGCGGGCTGAAAAAGGTGACCATGAAGCGCGTCGGCGAGCCAGGCGCGCTTCCGACCCTCTAAGAGTGTCCGGGCCCGGGGTCCGGCCCAAAAAAAGAGACCTCGCGGCCGTGGTCTACGGCGCCAGGCCCAGGGCCTTGTCCAGCGCCGCATCGCCGATCGCGGCGGCCATATCCCTTGCTCCCTTACCAGCGCTATTCTTCAAGTCCAGGCTGGCGCCGTGACTTCTCAGCAGGGCGACGACCGCTGGGCGGTTTGCCTGAACGCTGCGCATCAGGGCGGTATTGCCGTCGGCGTCGGCGGCGTCGACGGGCACGCCCTGGCCAAGCAAGGCCTCCACATCAGCTATGCGTCCGGCGGCCGCCGCGGCGCGCAGCCTCGCCGCCGGATCGGCAGGCGGAACAGCCGGCGACTCTGAGGCGCTGAACGATCCGGAGACGGATGGCTTGGCGGCAGGACCTTGTCCGCCGCGTCCCGCTGATGTCGGGGCCGATTCCCTCAGCTGCGGAGGGGGCGGCGCACGCATGACCGGCGGCGGTGGAGGTGGGGGCGGAGGCGGTGGAACAGCTGGAACTGGAAGCGGCGGCGGCGTCGTCGCGGCCGCGGTTGCAGGCGGAGGCGCAGGCGCAGGTGAAGGAGCAGCCGGCAACGTGCGCGAGAGCGCCCGGGAGTCAGAAGCCTCGGAGGGCGGCGGCGCCGGAACGGCTCCGGGGCTCGACGACCTCGTCTCTTGCGCACGACCGATCGCGGGTTTGGACGTTCTGACCGGGGCCGATCCAGGCGCCGGAACGGGCGTTGGCGGCGCAGCCGCATTGACGGGCGCAGGCGCCGCGGGCGCGATCATCGGCGACACGGCTGTCGAAGCCGCTTGGCGGTGAATTGTGACAGGCTGATAGAAACGGGTGGCCAGAAACAGGCTCACGCCCGCCACGCCCGCCGCGACCAGCCAGCCGCCGCCCCGCCACGCGGAACGTCGAAAACGAGGGGCGGAGGCCAGTGGCGGCGCCACCGGCTCTTGCGCAACCGCGCCCAGAACCCGCGCCCGCCGCGCCGCGCGCGCCGCCTCGTCGCTCAGCGCCGCCTCAGCCTGAGCATAGGCCTTGTCGATCGGATCGGTCGCCTTGTCGTGATCAGACATGATCCGGCCTTTCACTGGCGAGTGTCTGCCTCAACTTCGTGCGCGCATAGCGCAGGCGGCTCTTGACGGTCTCCGTGGCGACGCCGGTGGCCTGGGCGATCTCTTCCAGCGTCAGCCCGGCGTCGGCGAACATGACAAAGGCGCTGCGCTGCTCCAGCGGAAGGGCCTCGACCGCGGTGATCAGCCTTTGAGCCAGTTCGCGCGACTGCACCTGATCGAACGGCGTCGGATCGGGGTCGGGGACCATCATCGCCGCATCGCCGTGATCAGACGCCAACACAGCCACTTTTTGCCGGCGAAACTGGTCCCAGACCTTGTGGCGCGCGATGGTGAACAACCAGGCGCGAAAGCTTGCCTTGTCCGGGTCGAACGACGCCGCGCTTTTCGAGATCGATATCCAGGTTTCCTGATGCAGGTCCTCGGCCGCATCGCTCTGTCCGGGACCCAATAGTCTGCGAATGAACTGAAAACATGGGCGGTCGTACCTGTCGTAGAGGCGCGCGAAGGCGTGCGTATCGCCGGCGCCGTGGGCGCGCAGCAGTTCGGCGTCGTCCGCTGAGTCCGGCTCCATCAACGATCAGTGTTACCGCCGCACACTCCGGCGCGCAAAGATTTACGGACTTGGCGGATCGGGCACAAAACCCGCCCCATTGGGCCTGGACGGAAACGCTTGCGGACTCAGGCGCAGGGGGACCACAGGGGGGATCACGCCGCTGGCGACCAGATTGTCATAGGAGTCGTACTCAATCTGCCACACGAACTGCGGATAGGGGGTCGCCCGCTCGAAGGGCTCAACGTTTGAGACCGACCATTCGATCGCGCCGTGCGCCGTGCCCAGTTTCTCGTCCCGCGGCTCGGCCGTGGCGAACCCCGCGGAGGGCGCTGCGGCCGGCGGCGGCGGCGCGCGCATTGCGGGCGGAGGTGGCGGCGGCGCCGGCGGAATCGGCAGGGGGGGCGGCCCGCCTCTGCCGGCCGCGACCGGCGGCGGAACCGGGGCCGGTGAGGGCGCGCGCAGGGGGGCCGCCGCGCTCGCCGCGTCGCTCTGATAGCGGCGGGAGAAGTCCTCGGTCCGGCTCGATGAACTCGGGGGCGGCGCGACAGGCGGCGGCGGGGCGGGCGGTCTTTCCTTGAAGACGGCCATGCCGATCACGCCGACATCGGCGGGCCGGCCAGTGAGGGCGGCGTAGGATTTCGGCAGCGGCGCGAAGGTGAAGGCGGCGACCTCCGTGGTCGATTTGCGCCAGCCGGTCAGATCGAAGGTCTGATGGGGCTTGAAGATATAGCCCCGCTGGTCGTAGCCGGCCGTCTCGCCGCTGAGGATGTTGACGCCATCGACCGACAGCACCACGAGCACGCGGCTCTCGGTATTGTTGGTTACCCGCAGGCTGTAGCGCGAGCCCGGTTGACCAGCGACGTACAGGCGCCCGTCTTGCCGCCAGACCTGCAGGGGCCGGCCTGTTTCGCGATCGACCACCTTCAGATCGACGGGATCGGCAAAGGCGTTTGCCGCGGCGACGAGCCCGATCGCAGCGATCGCGCCCGCGAGGATTTTTCCCAGCACCGACCGGCGCCGATGGGACGTTTTGAGTTTGGCCGTAGATGTCATGTCCGCCTCCTTGAGCTTTACATGACGGACTACGCACCGGGTCGATGAACGGGGTTAGCGGGCGGCGTTTTTTCTGCGAAGCTGCTGCCCTGCAACCAATCAGCTGGAGCGTCTGATGACCGCAACCGACATCGCCTGGCCGCGTAAGACGCGGGAGTTGATGAACCATCACATGGACTCCACCGTCTGGAACGACTTCCAGTTCCGCGACGGCGACATCGTGGTCGGCACCTATGCCAAGTCCGGCACCACCTGGACCCAGCAGATCGTCGGCCAGCTGGTGTTCAAGGGCGACCCGGATGTGCCGGTGCATGACTTCTCGCCCTGGGTCGACCTGCGGGTGCCGCCGAAAGAGGTCAAGCTCGCGGCGCTGGAGGCCCAGACCCACCGGCGTTTCGTCAAGACCCACCTGCCACTCGATGCGCTCGTCTTCTCGCCCAAGGCCAAATACCTCTACATCGGCCGGGACGGCCGCGATGTGGTCTGGAGTTTCCACAACCACCACTCGGCTGGAAACGATCTTTGGTATCAGGTGATCAACGACACGCCGGGCCGTGTCGGTCCGGCGCTGGAGCGGCCCGATCCTGATGTCCGCAGCTACTTCCGCACCTGGCTGGAGCAGGACGGCTATCCGCTGTGGTCTTACTGGGAAAACATCGCCACCTGGTGGGAGGCGCGCGACCTGCCGAACGTCATGCTGGTGCACTTCGCCAATCTGAAGGCCGATCTGCCGGGCGAGATGAAGCGCATCGCCGAGTTCCTGGAGCTGGACATAACCGAGGATCAGTGGCCGGCCGTGATCAAACATTGCACCTTCGAGTATATGAAGGCCAACGCGGCCAAGGTCGCCCCGCTTGGCGGCGCGATTTTCGATGGCGGCGGCGAAGCCTTCATCCATAAGGGGACCAACGGTCGCTGGCGCGATGTGCTGGGCCCGGGCGAAATCGCAGCCTATGAGGCCATGGCCCGCGAAAAGCTTGGACCCGACTGCGCTCTCTGGCTGGAAACGGGAAAGCTGCCCTGACCGGTTTGCAAGCGAACCTCGACGGCAAACTGAACATCAGAAATATAATTTTCCCGGATACGGTCGACATCAAACGGGCGCACCTATAGGTTACTTTTTGGACGGATCGAGGGGGGCTTCGACAATGCGTCATTTGACGATTATTGCGATCGCGTGCGCGCTGCTTACGGCGTGCGCCACTGCCAATGTGAAACTGGCGACGGAAGCGGCCAAACCAGGGCCGACGTCGCGCATTCTGTTGGTCAAACCGGATGTGGAGCTGTCCCTATTGACAGTTTCGGGTCTCGCCGAGCCCAAGGCGGACTGGACACTGAGCGCGACCGAGAATCTCTCGGCCAAGGTCGGTGACGTCCTTAAGGGCAAGGGCAAGGATTTTGCGACCTTTGATCCGGAGGGCGCCATGGGGGGGCGCGGGGGCCAGATCCTGCGACTGAACGAGGCGGTGGACGCGTCGATCGCCCAATTCACCTATGGTCCAGTTAAACTGCCCAGCAAGGGTGATGGTCTTGACTGGACCCTGGGGGATGGCGCCGCCGAGATCGGGCGCGAAAGCCATGCGGACTATGCCCTGTTCATCCTGGCCCGAGGCAGTTACTCGAGCGGCGGGCGGGTCGCCGTCGCAATGTTGGGGTCGCTTGCCGGACTCAGTGTCCCGCTCGGCTCCCAGTCCGCGGTTGCGTCATTGGTCGACCTCAAGACAGGCCGGGTCGTCTGGTTCAGCACTTTCGTGGCCAATGCCTCCACAGACATGCGCAACGACACGGGCACCAAGAACCTTGTCGAAGCGCTGCTGAAAGACATTCCGCTCTAATGGCGGCGCGCCGTCTTCGCGCGATTCTGGCGGTCGGAATTGCACTGTCCATTGGCGCGTCTCCAGCCTGGAGCCAGCGCGTGGCCGGTGCGCGGCCCGATCTGTCCGGCGATGAAGGCGGACTGTGGGCGGCCGCCGACAAGGCAGAACTTCAGGCCAAGGCTTCGGCGGAAATAGACACCGATCCTGTCCTCAACGCCTACGTCAAAGAGGTCACCTGCAAGGTTGCGCCGGAATACTGCAGCGACATCCGGCTCTACGTGATGGACCGGCCGTTCTTCAACGCCCAGATGGCCCCCAATGGCTATGCCGAGGTCTGGTCGGGCCTGCTCTTGCGGGCGGGCGACGAGAGTGAAATGGCCTTTGTTATTGGCCATGAGGTTACCCACTTCGCCACGGACGACACGATCGTGGCCTATCGCGCCGAGCGGGGGCGTCTGAATACGGCGATGGCGTTCGGGATCGCCTTTGGCGGGCTTGGCCTGGATCTGGCCTATCTGGCCGGCATGGCGAGCGCGTCCTCCTTTTCCCGCACGCAGGAAAGCGCTGCGGACCTGGGTGGCCTTCGTCGGCTGAGGGCGGCTGGTTACGCGCCGGAAGCCTCGGTAGCGATCTGGAAGGCGCTGCTCGATGAGACCGCAGCCTCCGATTTCGACGCCGTTCGAAAGGCCCCGACAAAGGGCAGCATCTTCAATTCGCACCCCCTCGACGCCGATCGCATCGCCGCGCTGCAAAAGGCGATCGGCAGCGCGTCGGGCGGTGAGGCGGGCCGCGACCGGTACCGGGCCATGATCCGCCCCCATCTGGCGTCCTGGTTGCGCGACGACCTGCGTCGGCGGGACTATGGCCAGACCCTGGCGATCATCAACCGCCTCGCGGCCGACGGCGAGGACGCCGGCCTGCTGAACTTCTTCAAGGGCGAGGCCTATAGGCTGCGTCACAAGGACGGGGATACGGTCCTGGCGGCCAAGGCCTATGCGGACGCCTCGGCCCAGCCCGATGCGCCCGTGGACGTCTGGCGCGAGCTGGGCGAGGCCCGGCGCAAACAGAATGACAAGGACGGGGCCCGCACCGCGTTCCAGACCTATTTGGCCAAGGCGCCCAATGCCGAGGACGCCTGGCTGGTCACCGACACCCTCAAGAGTCTCTAGAGAGGATTGGACATGAAGACCCATCGTATTCTGCTGACCGGACTGGCTTCGGCCCTGCTGCTGGCTGGCTGCGCCAGCATCGCGCCGGCGCCGGCCGGGCCGTACGCGATCGGCAAGAGCCACGTGTCGCTGCAAAAGACCTGGTCCGTTGTTACGCCGCTCATGCTGGGGCTGCCCAAGGAGGGGCAGGTGCTATCGATAAACGGGCCATACCTGGACCGGCTTTACATCCTCGACGGCCTGCCTGAAGGCGGCAGCCTGATCAAGGCCGTGAAGAAGGAAAACCCCACCCCGGTGTTCCGCAAGGGTCTGACGGCGACCGAACAGATTGAATTCGTATCCGACAGCGTCGCGGCCCTGGGCTATGAACGCGTGGTGACGTCGCGTCCGCGGCCGGCCAAGATGGACGGCAAGGACGCTTTGCGGTTTGACCTGACCTTGCGGACCACAGGTGGGCTGGATTTGTCCGGGGCGGCGCTGGCTGCGGTCGTCAACGACAAGCTGTATCTGGTGCTGTTCCTGGCGCCGAGCGAGCACTACTACCAGACCATGCTGCCCGACGTTGAGCAGATCATGAGTTCGTTCAAGATCGGCTGATCAGCCTGCCGTAATCATTGTAATCCCGGTCAGGCTTCCCTGGCCGGTCAGCAGCATACGGGCGCCGGCGCCGTTCATGCCGGCGGTTCCGACCTCGCCGCCCAGGGAGGTGTAGAACATCCGCTGGTTGGGCAGGTCCAGATAGATGCCGATCGCCTCCTTCAGGCCGCGCACCAGGATTTCCCGGTCCGTGCGCCGGGCCGGGTTCGTGCCGCGATTGAGCTCCATGGGCGCGCAGGAGACGGTGTTGTCGCCCCGGTCGGTCCAGTAGAGGCGGCGCGTGACCAGATCCAGGTCCATGTCGATCGGCTCGGGAAGCTCGGCGAACAGGGTCTCGATATCCGTGCGGTTGGTCGGCGTCTGGCCCTTGGGCACGTCGATCCCGGCCCGCCGGATGACGCCGACGCCGGCATTGTCGCCGCCTTTCTGAGTCCAGTAGATCTGGCCGCGCGCCACATCCACGGCCACGCCCACGCACCAGCGGTTCTGTTCGCCCTTGTTGATCGTGAAATCGCCGGTCTGCACCAGGGTTTCAAGACCGGTCCCGTCGGCATTGCAGCGCATGACCCGCATGCCTTCGCGGTCGGACCAGTAGAGCCGCTTTGTCCGCCCCTCCCACTTCAGCTGCTTGGCGGTAAAGGTCCCGCCGGCCGGCACGATCGGGGTGACATTCTTTCCGTCCAGATCACAGCGCAGCACCATGCCGTCGTTCACATCGGCCCGGCCCATGGTGCTCCAGTAGATGTGCTTGCCGACCGGATCATAGGCGATGCCGTCCGGCGCGCTGGAGCCGCCTGCGGTGACCAGGGTCTCCAGACCCGTTCCGTCGGCGGCGACGTTCATCACCTTGTTGCCGCCGAGATTGAGGAAGCACAACTCGCCCAATGTGGCCGCCGCGCGGGCGGACCGCACGCCCAATGCGCCGGCGGTTGCGAATGCGCCCGCGCCCATCAACGCCGCCCGGCGATCGAGGATCAAACCGTTGGATTGAGATGCCATCGCTTCCTCCGCGCCGGCCTCTTCCGGACCGGCGTCATTTGATGACTTGAGCCTAGCATTGCTTCGCGCGATGTCGCGAGGGAAGATTACGCTGCGACAACGACGGGGACATATCCATGCAGACGCGGAAAATCGGCCAGTTCGAGGTCTCGGCCATTGGCCTGGGCTGCATGAGCCTGTCCTGGGCCTATGGCACGCCGCCGAGCCGCGAGGTAGCCGAACAGGTGCTGCTGGGCGCGCTGGACGCCGGCTACACCCACTTCGACACCGCCGCGCTTTATGGTCTGGGCCACAATGAAAAGCTGGTCGGCGAGGTGCTTGGCCCGCACCGCGACAAGATTTTCCTCGCTTCCAAATGTGGGGTTTCCAACGGCGGCAAGCGCGAGCTGAACGGCCGTCCCGAAGTCCTGAAAGCAACCTGCGAGCTTTCCCTGCAGCAGCTCAAGACCGACGTCATCGACCTCTACTACCTGCACCGCTGGGACCAGCGCGTGCCGATCGAGGAAAGCGTCGGCGCCCTGGCCGACCTGGCGCGCGAAGGCAAGATCCGCTCCATCGGCCTGTCGGAAGTCTCGGCCGCCACCCTGCGCCGCGCCCATGCGGTTCATCCCATCGCCGCCCTGCAGACCGAATACTCGCCCTGGACCCGCAACCCCGAGATCGCGGTGCTCGACGCTTGCCGCCAACTGGGAACGGCCTTCGTCGCCTTCAGTCCGGTCGGCCGCGGCTTCCTGGCCGGCGGCGGGCATGATGCGGCCGCCCTCGAAGACAACGACATCCGCAAGACCATGCCCCGTTTCCAGGGCGAGAACCTGGTGGCGAACCTGGCGCTCTACGCCCGCTTCAAGGCGATCGCCGACGACGCCCGCTGCACGCCCGGCCAGCTGTGCATGGCCTGGCTGCTGGCGAAGGATCCGATCATCACGCCCATCCCCGGCACTGCGAGCCCGGCCCACATGCGGGAAAACGCCAAATCCGCCGAGGTGGTCCTGACGCCTGACCTGATCGCCCGAGTCGACGCCACGGTGAATGAGCGCACCGTCCACGGCCACCGCTACAGCGAGGCGATGCGGATACCGATCGACACCGAGGAGCCCGCCGAGGCGGCCTAGGCGGCGGAATTATCCCGCCCCTTCCGCAACGACAGGCTTGTGCGCCGGTGGGTGAGCACTGTTACATGGGGACGGAGGACCTGCGCTCTTGACCGACCTTACCGATATCACCCTCGTCGTGAACGGCGCGCGCCACGCGCTGGCGCTCGACCCGCGCACCAGCCTGCTTGAGGTCCTGCGCGACCACCTCAATCTGACCGGGACCAAGAAGGGCTGTGACCAGGGCCAGTGCGGCGCCTGCACGGTCATGGTCGATGGCCTGCGGATCAACAGCTGCCTTTCGCTGGCCGCCATGCACGACGGGCAGGCGATCACCACAATCGAAGGCATCGCCCCCTCGGCGGACGAACTTCACCCCCTGCAGGCCGCCTTCATCGAGCGCGATGCCTTCCAGTGCGGCTTTTGCACCGCGGGGCAAATCATCTCGGGCATCGCCATGCTGGACGAGGTCAAGGCCGGCCAGCCCAGCCAGGCGGCCGAGGACCTGGCCGCCGCTCCCGCGCTGACCGACGCCGAAATCCGCGAGCGGATGAGCGGCAACCTGTGCCGCTGCTCGGCCTATCCGCACATCCTGGCGGCCATCCGCGACGTGGCCGGCGCATGAAGCCCTTCAGCTACGAGCACGCCGCAAACATCGCCGAGGCGGCGAAGGCCACCGCCGATCCGGCCACGCGCCTGCTGGCCGGCGGCACCAACCTGCTTGACCTGATGAAGCTGCAGATCGAGACGCCCACGCGAATCGTCGACATCAACCGCCTGCCGCTCAAGGCCATCGAGGAGGCGCCGGGCGGCGGCATTCGCATCGGAGCTCTCGCAACCAGCACGCAGATCGCCAGCCACCCGTCCGTCCGCGCCCGCTATCCGCTGATCGCGCGGTCGCTGCTCGCCGGCGCAAGCGTCCAGCTGCGCAACAAGGCGACCGCCGCCGGCAATTTGATGCAGCGCACCCGCTGCGCCTATTTCTACGATACGACCAAGCCCTGTAACCGCCGCGTCCCCGGCTCTGGCTGCGCAGCCATCGGGGGCCTTGCTCGCACCGACGGCATCCTGGGGACCAGCAACGCCTGTATCGCTGTCCACCCGTCCGACCTGGCCGTCGCCCTGACGGCGCTCGACGCCACCGTCGAGACGACCAACGGCGAGGGAAAGGTCCGCTCGATCCCCGTCGCCGATCTGCACCGCCTGCCGGGCGCCTCGCCGCATCTGGAGACCGATCTTCCGCCGGGCGAGATCATCACCGCCATTGCCGTTCCACCTGCCCCGGTGGGCGAGCAGATTTTCCGCAAGGTCCGCGACCGCGCCTCTTTCGCCTTCGCCCTGGTCTCGGTCGCCGCCTCAGGCCCGCGCTACGCCCTCGGCGGCGTCGCCATGAAGCCCTGGCGCGCCACCGCCAGTGAAGCGGCGCTCGCCGCCGGGGGCGATGTCGACGAAGCCGTCGCCGCCGAACTGTCCCAGGCCCGCGGCGAGGGTCACGCCGCCTACAAGATCGGCCTGGCCAAACGCCTGCTCGGCTCCGTCATCCGCCAAAGCCGCGGAGAGGCCCAATGACCGACTTTCCAACTGGCGCCGACATCATCGCCGAAAACCGTGGCGGCCTGATCGGCAAGGCGGTCGACCGCGTCGATGGCTGGTCCAAGGTCACCGGCGCCGCGCGCTATTCCGCCGACATCGATGAGGCCGGCAAGCCGCTGATCGGCGTAATGGCCACCGCCGCCATCGGACATGGGATCATCACCGCGATCGATACCGACGCCGCCGAGGCCGCGCCCGGCGTGCGCCTGG
Organism: uncultured Brevundimonas sp.; assembly: GCA_964543805.1. Taxonomy (GTDB): domain Bacteria; phylum Pseudomonadota; class Alphaproteobacteria; order Caulobacterales; family Caulobacteraceae; genus UBA5005. The sequence continues at coordinate 102 of CAZJBC010000034.1, read as the reverse complement.
TGCTGACCCACAAGAACGCCCCGCCGCAGTCACCGTTCGGCTTCCCGGGCGAGGGGACCAACCCGATGATCACGGCCAAGCCCGTGCTCGACAGCAACGCGG
>CAZJBC010000033.1:0-15079 GCA_964543805.1 uncultured Brevundimonas sp. | reverse complement strand
CGCCTCCGGCCCCGGTTCAGGCTGAGCCGCGCGCCACCGACTCGATCGCCGCGGCCGGCCCCGCCCTGCCGGCCTACAACGACCTGCTGCCGATCCCGGTCGAGACCCACCTGGTTCGCATCCGGGCCGCCGATGTTCAGACGGCCAGCGCGCAGCCCGCCACCGCCGCTCAAAAGGCGCCCGCGCCGATCGCCGCCGCCACGCCGGGCCGCACCGAGACGATGGACGACCTGATGCGTCGTCTGACCCTGGGGTCGGATACGGCCCAACCTGGCGCCTAGGAAAGACCTGTAACCATGTCCGCCCAACCTGCTTCCTCAACCCACCGCCGCGTACTGGCCGTGGGAGCGGGCCTTGACGCCCTGGCGCGCGAGGCTCTGCCCGACGCCATGGTCACGGCCGGCGGCCCGGCCGACCTGCCCGGCCCCGACGCTGACGGCGGCTTTGATCTCGTCGTGCTGGAAGCCGCCGCCGCCCACCCTCAGCTGCTCGCGGCCGCCATCGAAGGCATGGCCGCCCTGCCGGCGCCGCCCACCCTGATCCTGGCCGGCGAAGCCACCTCCACCGCCCTGGTCCGGGCGCTGCTGAAACTCGATCGCTCGGATATTCTTGAAGCGCCCTATTCCGCCGCCGATCTGGCCGGCGTCGCCCGGCGGCTGCTTTCCGCCGCGCCGGGCCAGCCCGCGTCCGCGACGACCCCCACCGGCGCCCAGAACCGCTGCTGGGCGGTGATGAGCGCGGTCGGCGGGGCCGGCGCCACCACCCTTGCCATAGAACTGGCCAACGCTGTGTGGCGCGCCGACCACCTGCGCCCGCGGGTCTGCCTGACTGACCTGAACCTGGCCGACGGCCAGACCGCCGCCTATCTGGGCGTCGCCGCCAACATGGTGCTGGACGCCTCGAGCGTGTCGGTCGAGCGCCTGGACGGCGCCCTGATGGAAATGATGATCACCCGGCCCAACGACCATCTGGACGTGCTGGCCTCGGCGCGCAGCCCCAAGGGGTTCGAGCGCGCGCCGGCCGAGCTGGTGCTTCGGCTGCTGGACGTCGCCTGCCAGGGCTACAACCAGGTCATCGTCGATGTGCCCCGCCATCGCCAACCCTGGACCTTGCCGCTGCTGGGTGGCTGCGACGAGGTGATCATTGTCTCCGAACTGACCGTGCCGGCCCTGCTGGCCGCCCGGTCCCTGGCCGAGGAGCTGGAAGCCGACATGCCGGACGGGCCGCGTCCGCGCATTGTGCTCAACCGTCTGGCCAGCCGTATGTTCGGCCCGGCGCCGTCCATGTCCGAAGCCGAAAAGGCCCTGGGCCGCAACGCCGACGCCGGCGTCAGTTCCGACTGGGAGGCGGCCGCCGCCTCGGTAAACCTGGGCGGGGCGATCAGCGAGCACCGGCCCAAGTCCAAAATCGTCCGCGACGTCGAGGCGCTGGCCAAGCTGCTTCTGACCACCCAGCCCCAAGCCACCGTGAGGGCCGCCTGATGGCCCGTTTCACGCTTGGCGGCGCGACCAAACGCGCGGTCATAGAAGAGCCTGCCGCCCCCGCCGCGCCGCCCGCGGCGGCGCCAGCGCCTGCCCCGGTCAACGACAAGATCATCGGCGAGGCGCCCAACCGCGCCATGCTGGATATCAAGCTGCGCCTCCACGCACGGCTGATCGAAGAGCTGGATCTGGCCAAGTTCGAAACCCTCGATCCAACCACCATGCGCAAGCAGGTGCGCAACCTGATCGGCGAATTCGCCCGCGCCGACCGCATGGCCCTGAACGCCGCCGAACTCGATGAACTGGGCGAGTCCGTCTACGACGAGATGGTCGGCCTGGGGCCGCTGGAGCCCCTGCTCAAGGACGACACCATCGCCGACATCCTGATCAATGGGCCTCACCAGGTCTATATCGAACGCGGCGGCGAGCTGGAGCTGACCCCTGTCCATTTCAAGGATGACGACCACCTGTTGCGGATCATCAACCGCATCGTGGTGGCGGTGGGCCGGCGCATCGACGAGAGCTCGCCCATGGTCGACGCGCGCCTGGCAGACGGCAGCCGCGTCAATGCGGCCGTGGCCCCGATCACCGTGGATGGCCCCTCGGTCTCGATCCGGAAGTTTTCGAAAAAGCCGCTCAGCCTGGAGCGCCTGGTCCAGGTCAACGCCATGCCCGCCTGCGTCGCCGAGTTCCTGCACGGCGCCATTCGCAGCCGAGTTTCCACGGTGATTTCCGGCGGCACCGGCTCGGGCAAGACCACCATGCTGAACGCCCTGTCGGCGGCGATCAGCCACGGCGAGCGCCTGATCACCATCGAGGACGCCTGCGAACTGCAGTTGCAGCAGCCGCACGTGGTGCGCATGGAAACCCGCCCGCCCAACATCGAGGGCAAGGGCGAAATCCGCCAGCGCGAGCTGGTCAAGAATGCCCTGCGCATGCGTCCCGACCGCGTCATCCTGGGGGAAGTCCGGGGCGAGGAAGCCTTCGACATGCTGCAGGCCATGAACACCGGCCACGAAGGCTCCATGGCCACCATCCACGCCAATACGCCCAGAGACGCCATCGCCCGCCTGGAGCAGATGGTGGCCATGTCAGCCATGCGCATTCCGCCCGAATCGGTGCGCGCCCAGATCGCCTCGGCCATCGGCATGATCGTCCAGGTCATGCGCCTGTCGGACGGCAAGCGGCGCTGCGTCTCCGTCACCGAGATCACTGGCATGGAAGGCCAGGTGGTGCAGATGCAGGAGATCTTCGCCTTCCACCGCACCAGCACCGACGCCGATGGGACAGTGCACGGCGAATTCCGCGCCACGGGCCTGCGCCCCAAGTGCCTGGACGAGATGATCCGTCGCGGCATCCACTACGACCCGGTAAATTTCGATCCGCAACGGGTGCTGGGCTAGGCCATGCCGGTTCTCCCCGCCCTCAACATCAGCCCGCCGGTTCTGGTCTTTCTGATTTTGGTGTTCGCCGCTGCGGCGGCCGCCTTTCAAACCATCTTCGGGCTGATCAAGGTCGGCGCCGTCAAACGGCGCGTCAACCAACGGCTGGCCGTGGCCGAAAAGGTCGGCAACCTGCCGGACCTGGTGCTGGAGCTGCGCAAGCAGCGAGGTCTGTCCGCCGACGGCGCGCGCCGCGCCGGCTGGGCCTGGTTCAACGATCTCGTAGTCCGCTCGGGCGTGATCTTCCGCCCCAAACAGTGGGCGATTATCGCGGCCGGCTTCGCCGCCGGCGGCGGTCTGGCGGTCGGCATTGTCAGCCATTCGATCCCGGCAGGGATCGTCGTCGGCCTGGTGGTGGGCTTGCTGGGCCCCCTGTTCCTGTTGAAGCGCAAGGCCAAGAAGCGCGCCAAGATGCTGGGCGACCAGCTGCCCAACGCGCTGGAGGTGGTGGTCCGAAGCCTTGAGGCCGGCCACCCGGTGCCCACCGCCATCGACCTGGTTGGCAAGGAAATGCCCGATCCGGTCGGCTCGGAGTTCGGCATGGCCGCCGACGAGATCGCCTTCGGCTCGACCCTGGAACAGGCCGTCGGCCGCATGGCCGACCGCTGCCGCCACCCGGACATGGACCTGTTCGCCGCCACTGTCCGCCTGCAGGAACGCAGCGGCGGCAATCTGGTCGGCCTGTTGAAGATGAACGCCAACACCATCCGTGAGCGGGTGCGCATGCGGCTGAAGATTGCAGCGGCCTCCTCCGAAGGCCGCGCCTCGGCGATGATCCTGACCGCAGCCCCGATCTGCGCCGGGCTTTTGCTGCAGCTGTCGTCGCCCGACTACTACGGCGGGGTCATCCACGAGCGCGGCGTGCAGATCACCCTGGGGATCGTGGCCACCTGGATGACCCTCGGCAACCTGATCATGCGGCGCATGATCGACATGCGGATATGACCATGCCGGCGCTCGATCCCACCCTTTTGCTCAATCTGATCGCTGGCGTCATGCTGGGCGGCAGCGTCCTGACCGCTGTGGTTCTGCTGACCCGCGAGGCGGCCATGGCCCACCGGCGCGGCGCGCGTCTGCGCGGCGAACAGGTGAAGGATCACAAGCCTGCCGTCTCGGTTCTGGCCCAGGCCGCGGCCCAGGTGATGCAGGGCGCCGGCCACGTCGGCAACCGTATGGCCACCAAGGACCCGGCCGAGCTGACCGTGCTGCGCATGAAGCTGATCCAGGCCGGCTTCAACAGCCGGGAGGCCGTCGCCATCTATCTGGGCGCGCGGGTGACCTGCCTGATCGTCGCGGTGATCGGCGCGGTCTTCCTGCTGCCGCTGGTGTTTGGTCCCGGCCACAACAAGATGATCGGCGCCGGCGCCGTGGGCGCCCTGACCGTGGCTGCCCTGCTGGGCCCCGACCAGGTGGTCAAGATCCGCCGGCGAAAGCGCGAATTGGAATACCGCGAGGGCTTTCCCGACGTGCTGGACCTGCTGGTCGCCTCGGTGGAGGCGGGCCTTGCCCTGGACGCCGCGGTAGCCCGGGTGACCGAGGAGATCACCCGCTCATCGCCGAACCTGGCCCAGCACATCCGCTTCCTCACCCTTGAGCTGCGGGCGGGCCGCGCCCGCAAGGACGCTTGGGGCAACCTGGCCGAGCGCCTGGGCATTGACGAGGCGCGCAGTTTTGCGACCATGCTTCGTCAGGCCGAGGTCATGGGCTCGTCCCTGGGCGAGACCCTGTCGGTGTTCGCCGCCGAGATGCGCACCAAGCGCATGCTGCGCGCCGAGGAAAAGGCCATGGCCTTGCCCGCCAAGCTGGTGGTGCCGATGATCCTGTTCATCTTCCCCTGCCTGCTGGTCACATTGATGCTGCCGGCGGCGTTCCGGGTGATGAAGGAGATGTCGGCCTTCTAGAGGCTAGTGAGCCTTCTTCTGGGCTTCGGACAGCAGGGCCTGGACTTCGGCGCGGCGGCCGCGGTCGCCGGCTTCGCGGCCCGGACGGGCCGGGGCGGCCAGCGCCTTTTCCAGGGCCTTTGCGGCGCCGGCGTAGTCGTGCTGGCGGATCAGAAAGTCACCCAGGAAGTAGTTGGAATCGATCCCGGTCGGGCTGACCTGCACGGCCTTGGCCAAATAGCTGCGCGCCTTGGTCTTGTCGCCGAAGCCGACCGGAAAACCGGGGACCTGGGAGTAGAGCGAACCAAGAGTCGTATAGACCGAGCCGTCCAGCACGCCCGGATTGATGCTTTCCGCCTTGACCAGCATGTCCCGCGCCTTGCCGGCCAGGGAAAGCCCGTCCAGCCCGCCCTTCAGACCGCCTTCCGAGGCGGTGATGATCGCATCCCATACGAGCGGTTCGGCGCGGGTCGGGTTCTGGGCGACCACGGCGTCGGCCTGGCCAGCGAGCTTTTCCATCTCGGCCTTTCGGGTGGTCATGGGGACTTCGTAGTTCACGTGGTCCCAGGCCCGGGCCAGGCCCTCGACCCGGTCGGCGACCGGGTCGGCAAGCGCGGGGATGGCGGTGGTGGCGAACAGGGCGAGGGCCAGGCTGGCGATGACAGGTTTCATGGAACGATCTCCGGTTTGGTTCAGGAAAGGAAAAGTGCGCGGGCTTTGATGTCCTTGGCGCGAAGGGCCTGGTCGATCAGGCCGGGGGCGAGGGCGTTGAGCCGCACGAACAGAGCTTCGGGAAAGCCGAGATAGACGTCTGATTTTTCGGCCCGGATGGCGTCGACGATCAGGCCCGCGACCCGGTGCGGCTCGTCCATGGCCATGGCGGTCAGCTCGGCGTACTTCAGGACCTGAGGCGAATTCAGCGCCGTCCTGACCGCCCGCGGCGCGATGTAGGTGACGCCGACGCCGGTTCCGGTCAGTTCCCGCCGCAGGGCCTGGGACAGAGCCTTCAGGCCGGCCTTGGAACTGGAATAGCTGACGAAATGGGCGAAGTTGATCGAGGCGAAGATCGAGCCGATATTGACGATCCGACCCGTCCTGCGCGCCTTCATGGCCGGCAGCGCGGCCTGGGCCAGGCGCGCCGGCGCGACCAGATTGATCATGTAGGTTGCCAGCAGATTGTCCGGCGACTGGGCCTCAAAGGGGCCGAAATACTGCACGCCCGCCAGGTTGATCAGCACGTCCCACGGCTCGGCGGCGACCTTGGCGGCGACGGCTTCAAGCCCTTCGGGCGTGGACAGATCGCCCTTGAGGAACTTGACCCCCGGCGTGGCCGGCGCGACGCGGTCGAGCACCGTGACATCGGCCGCCCGGCCGACCAGGCGTTCTGCGATCAGGCTGCCCAGGCCGCCCGAGCCGCCGGTGAGCAGCACCTTTTTGCCTCTAAACGGCATGCAGCAGCCTCTTGTGCGGGATGGATTCGAATACCCCGCCAAACAGCAGGAACATCCGTTGGGCCATGTGGACGATGGCGGCCCGGTCGGCCTCGTCCTCGACCCCATCCATCAGCTGCTGCAGGAACAGGATGTGCTCCTGATCCAGCGAGCCATGGGAGCTCAGATAGGTGAACGCCGCCTCGGGCAAGCCCAGGCTGGTCTGCACCGCCTTGGCGCCGTGGGTGGCCAGCTGGGTCGAGGTTCCCTCCAGCACGAAGACCATGCCGAAGAAGCCCATGGGATTGATGCGGTTCACATAGTCATAGGCGTAGGCGACCATCAGTTCGGTCGCCAGCCGCGGCTTGCTGTGGCGGACTGTATTTGCGTCGCCCCCGGCGCGGGCGATGTCATTGAGGATCCATTCCTCGTGACCGGTTTCCTCGGCGATGTATTCATCCAGCGCCGCGCGATAGGGCTCATGCCGGCCATCCAGGCGCGCCTTGGCGGCCTGCATCAGAGGCACAGTGTGTTTGACGTGGTGATAGGCCTCGGTGAGGTAGGCGATATAGGTCTCCAGCGAGATGCGCCCGGCCAGGCCGTCCTGGATCTGGGGTACGGCGTAGAGCTGGTTTCGCTGGTCCGCCGTCTCGGCGATCAGGCGGGTGAAAAAGGACATTCAGCGTCTCCTTAAGGCGCGCCGTTGACGAAGGCGGAATAGGTGTCGAGCAGGACGCCGCGGCGCGGCCGGCCGTTGCCGGTAAGCTCGCCCTTGGCCGGATCGAACGGCGGAACCGGCGTCCAGCGGCCGACGTGGGCGTAGGCCGGCAAGGCGGCGTTGGCGCGGGCGATCGCCGCTTCCAGCTGTTGGGGCAGAACCGTGGCGCTGACCGGAACCACAAGAGCGCCGAGGATTGGCTGGGCCTCGCCGAACACCAGAACCTGGGCGATTTCAGGCTGGGCCAGCAGTTCGCTTTCAACCCACTCGGGCGCGATGTTGCGACCAAAGGCGTTGATGATGGTGTTGGACTTGCGTCCAGTGATGGTCAGATAGCCGTCGGGGTCCAGACTGCCCAGATCGCCGGTGTGGACGGGCCCGACATGGTCGGCCTCGCCGACATAACCAAGGAAGGGTTGCGGCCCGACAACGATCTCGCCATCGGCGGCAATCTCGACCGTCAGGTGCGGCAGGGGCTTGCCGACCGTTCCATCGCGGCTCTTGCCCGGCCGGTTCAGAGCCACGACTGAGGCGCATTCGCTGAGGCCATAGCCTTCGACCACTGGCAGGCCGCAGACCCGCGCGCCGGCCAGAAGCTGGGGCGAGACCTTGGCCCCGCCGACGGCGACCAGTTTGAGGGCGGGAAAGTCCAGGACCATGGCGGTCTTGGCGGCGATCAGGCCGCGCAGGATTTCCGGCACGACGATCAGGCTGGTCGCGCCGGTGGCGGCCACGGCGCCCGCCAGCCGCCCGAATTCAGGCCGGAAGGGATTGGCAAAGCCGGTCTCCGCCAGGCCGGCCGCATGGTAGATTCCGCCGGCAAGCAGAGTCGGATAGAGCCCGGCGACATTTTCCAGCAGCACCCCGAGCGGCAGGATCGGCAGGTGGACGCCCGCGTAGTCCGCTCCCAGCACATCGACCAGGGCGCAGGCCAGCGCTTCCATCTGGGCCAGCGACAGGCACACGCCCTTGGGCCGGCCGGTGGAGCCGGAGGTGTAGGTGATCTTGGCGGTTCCGGCGGGAAGTCTGACCGGCCAGGACTCGATTTCGGCCAACGCCAGGCCGCCGTTGGCGGATACGGCGCCGGAAACATCGAGCGCAGGCCGAACCATGGCGCGAGCGCCGACGTCCTGCTGCACATATTTGCGCTGGGCCCTGGTGAAGAAAGGCGGCAGCGGCACGGCCGGCGCGCCGAGCCGCATCAGGGCCAGATCTGCGATCACCCAGTCCGGACCGTTGTCCAGATCAAGGGCCACAGGACCGGTTGTGGTCAGGCGCGCGCTGAAATCGTCAGCGGTTCGGCTGACCGCGTCGGACAGGGCCTGCCAGCCGTATTCGACGCCGGCGCCGCGCAGGGCCGGGTCCAGCGGCCGGGATTTGGCGCGCTGGCTGATCGCCTCAAGAATTTGGCTCATTCAGATCTGGATCCGGAATAATGCAGGCGTGAACGGACGCCTCGGGGGGTCGGCTCGCCGGCGGCGAAGCGTGACAGGGGACTGAGGGTCTCGGCGATCGAGCCGGCGACGACCACGGGATCGGCCTCGTAATACGCGCCCCAGGACTGGCCGCCGTCCGGCAGGCGGGTCGGATCGGCGCGGCCCAGTTCGGCGATGGGAAAACCTGTGCGGGCGAAGATGCCCCGCAGTTCGCGCGTCGTGGTGGCGACGGCGTATTCGCAGCCGGCGTCTCTCAGGTGGCTGGCCAGGGACAGGAAGAGGAACAGGCTGGCCCCGCGGCCGTCCGAGGCCAGGTTGCCGATCTCGGCGATGGCGGTTCGCGGCAGGACATCGCCCTTGACCTTCTCGAGCGCCGTCTCAACTGGCTGATCAAGATACTGTTCCAGGAACAGCGTGCTCTCGCGGGCAAACCGGAAGCCGGCGACCGCATAGATACGGCCGCACTCGTCCTGCACGCTCATCAGGGTCGGATAGTGGGTGGAGATGCGGCTGCCGTAGGCGCGATCGAAGGTCGCCTCGACAAACGCCTCAACGCGCCGGCGCTCCTGAACGTGGGGGTCGTTCAAGTGAATGATCCTGGATGAAAGTCTGGGACGATGGCGGAGACGGGTTGCAGCGCCGGACCTGGGGGTTGCAAAAACAGGGTCCGCCGCTAGGGCCTGGAGGGTCACTTGGTTACTCCCGCAAACTCTTGTCTCAACCCGCCTCCGATCCATTGACGCCACGGTTCAGCCTGCGCCTCAAAAACAGTCTGAAAAAAATTGCGGTCGGCGGCGAGCCGCGTACAAGGGGGCAGGATTCGCGCGACAAGGACCTGTCCGGCGGCGGCATGAACGGACTGATCAAGGTCTACCTGGAGCGCCGCGACGCCCTGATCCGCTACTTCACGCTTCGGCTGGGGTCGGCGGCGCAGGCCGAAGACCTGGCCCAGGACATCTATCTGAAGATCGCCGGCTTCAGCGAGGAAGACATCGCCGCCGTGAACAATCCGGCGGCCTTTCTCTACCGGCTGGGCACGAACCTGATGCTCGACCGGATAAAGCAGGTGCGCCGCAGCGTGGCCCGCGACGACGACTGGCGGCGCAGTCAGGCGGTGGATGTCGGGGGAGAGGATGCTGCGGACATTCCCGCCGCCGACGAGGCCCTGGCCGCCAAGCAGAAGCTGGAGATCATCGTGCAGGCGCTGAACGATCTGTCGCCGCCCTGCCGGCGGGCCTTTCGCCTGCACAAGTTCGAGGGCCTGAGCCACGCTGAAACAGCCCAGGCCATGGGTATTTCAAAAAGCGGCGTTGAAAAGCACATCAGCGCGGCCCTGAAACACCTGATCGCCAGGCTGGAGTGACCGAATTGTCGTATTCCCGCCCTTTTTCACTGTGGCGCTGCCCGGCCGGTGTCGTCATCAATTCAGGAGGGGGTCAAAGGTCCCCCGGACAAAAGAGCCATGAACACCGCCGCTAAGCCAGACGACTACTTGAACGACCAGGCCAGCGCCTGGCTCGCGCGTCTGTCCGCGGAGGACGCCAGCGAGTCCGATTGGCTGGACCTGGAGACCTGGCTGGCCGCGGACCCGGCGCACCTGGCGGCCTATGCGCGGGTCGAGGCCCTGTGGGCCGAGCTGGGCGATCAGGCCCCGGGCATCGCTCCCCATCTTGCGCCGGACGGGGACCAGACCGGCGTCATCGATTTCACCGCACGCCGGAACCGGCGCCCGCAGCCGCGCTGGATCGCGCCGGCGGTCGGCGTCGCCGCTGTGCTGGCGGTCGTGGTCTTCGCCGGCCTGCCTATGTACGCCGGCCGCACCGTGACCTACCAGACCGCGCCGGGCGAAACGCGCCAGATCGCCCTGGCCGACGGCACCACCATTCACATGAATGGCGCCTCGAAGATGAGCGTCAAACTGACGGCCCGGCAGCGGACCGTGCGGATGGCCGAGGGCGAGGCCTCGTTCGAGGTCGCTCACAACGCCGCGCGGCCCTTTGTGGTGCGGGTCGGCGAAGTGCGCGTGCGGGACATCGGAACCGAGTTCAATATCCGCCGCGACTCTGACTCAACGACGGTCAGCGTCCGCAAGGGCGTGGTGGAAGTGGCTCCGGTCGCGGGCGGCGCGCCGGCTACCCGGCTGACGCCCGGGCGCCAGCTGGTTGACCCGGACGGTCCGGCCGCGGCCGACGTTCACGAGATCGCTCCTGACCAGCCTTTCGCCTGGCAGGTGGGACAGCTGATCTACACCGGCCAGGATCTTTCCAGCGTCGCCGAGGATCTCAGCCGCCGGTTCACCACACCGATCCACGTTGACGGCGCCGCCGCCTCCCTACCGTTCAGCGGCGTGCTGGTCCTGGACGACGAAGACTCCGTCATCCGCAGGCTGGAGAGTTTCCTTCCCGTAACTGACCATCGCACCACGGGCGCAATTACGCTAACGGATCGCCGCTAGGGTATTCGCCAGTGGAAAGTCTCGGGATTTGGGTCACCGGACACGCCTGTTTTTCGCCTCCGCCGTGCTCGCATCGGCGCTGCCTGCCTGCGCCCTGGCTGCGCCGGACGCGACCTTTGACGTTGCGCCCCAGCCGCTAGGCCAAGCGCTCGTTCGCTTCGCCCTTCAGGCCCACATCTCCGCCAGCATACAGCCCGGCGTAAGCTGCGGCCCAGCCCGGCGCCTGTTGGGCAGCTACAGTCTGGAGGCGGGCCTTCGGCGCCTGCTGGCAGGGACGGGCTGTGACTTTCGCATGGTGGACGCCACCACGGTCCTGATCGTGCGCGCGCCGTCGCCAATCCCGGCCATGGCTCCCGCACCGCCGGCGCCGTCGCTGGCGGCGGCCGACAGCGCATCGGCGGCGCCGGCCCAGCCCGTGACGGTCTCGCCCCTGCTGATCACCTCGCCCAAGCGCTCCATCGGCCTGGCCAGAGCGCCCTACGCCGTCAGCGCAGTGACGGGCGATGATCTGGCCGACAGCGGCGATCCGGACACCAGCGGGGTCGCCTCGCACGTGGCGGGCCTGACCGTCACCAACCTCGGCCCGGGCAGGGACAAGCTGTTCGTGCGGGGCCTGTCCGACGGCGCTCTGACCGGCCAGACCCAGTCGGTTGTAGGCCTTTACCTGGACGACGCCCGCCTGACCTACAATGCGCCGGACCCGGACCTGCGGCTGATCGACGTTGACCGGGTGGAGCTTCTGCGCGGCCCGCAAGGCACGCTTTACGGCGCCGGCTCTGTCGGCGGCGTGCTGCAGATCGTGACTAAAAAGCCCGTGTTCAATCAGTTTTCCGGCTTTCTCTCCGCCTCCGCCACAGCGCTGGAAGGCGGCGATCCCGGCGGCGTCATCGAGGGCGTGGTCAATATTCCGCTCATCGACGACCGTCTTGCGGTGCGGGCGGTGGGCTACCGCGAACAGCTGGGCGGCTACATCAATGACGCCGGCCTGGGTCAGACCAATGTGGGAGGGACCCTGCGCGAGGGCGCCCGCATCAGCACCGCCTGGCGGATCACCGACCGGTGGCAACTTCACAGCCAGTACGTCGAACAGACGATCACCTCCGACAATACCCATTACGCCGAGACCGGCTATGGCCCCTATGGCCGGGCGCTCAGCGTGGCAGAGCCGCATCGCAATGACTTCGACGCCCTGACCACGACCCTCGAAGGCGACCTGGGATGGGCGCGCCTGAAGGTCGCCAACGCCCTGCAACGCCACGACATTCACAGTCTTTTCGATGCATCGGCTTCCCTGCCTCTGTTTTTGCCCGGACCGGAACAGCCGGCCACCTTCGACGAGGCGGACCACACCAATGCCACGGTCACCGAAGCGACCCTTACCTCTCTGGCCAACAGCCGCATCCTGTGGCTGGGCGGCGTTTTCCTCTCTACCTCCGCCCAGGCCCGCAACAGCGTGCTGTCGCGCAGCGCCGGCGGTCCGGACGTCTATGGCGAGCTGCGCCGCGACAGCATCAACGAATACGCCGCCTATGGCGAAGCCACCTGGAGCGCCACCGACCGGCTTCGCCTGACGGTGGGCGGCCGGTACTACCAGCTGTCGGTGGACACCGCTTCGTCCATCCGCCAGCCCGTGGCCAACCTGACGTCGCGGTTCGTCGACGGCACCTCCTATCGCGGGTTCGCCCCTAAGGCTTTGATCGAATATGATTTTTCCGACACGGTCCTGTTGTACGGCGAATCGGCCGGCGGCTACCGGGCCGGCGGCTTCAACACCGCGGGCCTAGTGGGACAGGTGTTCTCGCCGCCTCGTGCGGGGCCCCAGCCCTATCGCTCGTTCGACGCCGACGAGCTGGTCAACTACGAGGCCGGCGCGCGCCTTTCGCTGTTGGACGGCGACCTGAAAGTGCGGCTGGCCGCCTTCCTGGCCCAGTGGAACAACATCCAGGCCGACCGGTTGCTGCCTTCGGGCCTGCCGTTCACCGCCAATGTCGGCGACGGACAAAGCGACGGGCTGGAACTGGAGGCGACCTGGAAACACAGGGGCTGGAGCCTTGAGACGGACCTGTCGCTGAGCAACCCCGAACTGATCCACCCGGACCCCAGCTTTCCCACGCCCGCCGACCGCCACCTGCCGGGGGTTGCTGGAGTCATGGCCAGCACCCAGGTGCGCCGCGACTGGAAGATGCGCAACCTGAACCTCTTCTGGAGCGCCCAGGCCGGCTATGTCGGTAAATCCACCCTGACCTTTGATGCGACTACGGCGCCCGCCATGGGAGGTTACTGGACTTCACGGCTGTCCGCCGGCGCGGGCAAAGGGCCCTGGCGGCTGACCGGCTACATCGACAATCCTCTGAACAGCCACGGCGACACCTTCGCCTACGGCAACCCCTTCCGCATCCGCACCACGGCGGAAAGTACGCCCCAGGCGCCGCCAAGCGCCGGCGTGACCCTGACCCGCGGGTTCTAGGCGCCTCAAATTGAGGCGTTTGGTCCCGGGGCCCGCCAAGCTTGTTGCGCCGCACAATCAGATGCTTCTAATGGCCGCGTGATCAAGGCCGCCCTCCACCACAAGACCGCGTACCGCTATGACCGTCCCGTCAAGCTGGGCCCCCAGGTCATCCGGCTGCGCCCCGCCGCCCACAGCCGCACGGCCATCGACGCCTATTCGCTGAAGATCACGCCCGCCGAGCACTTCATCAACTGGCAGCAGGATCCACACGGCAACTGGCAGGCGCGCATCGTCATTCCAGAGCGGACAACTGAGTTTTCGATCACCGTCGATCTGCTGGCCGAGTTGGCGGTGGTCAATCCGTTCGACTTCTTCATCGAACCCTATGCCGAGACCTATCCGTTCAAATACGACGATGATCTGGCCTCGGACCTGACGGCCTATTTCGAGCCTGAGGCGCAGGGCCCGCTGTTTGAGTCCCTGGTCTCCGAGTTCGCCGGCCATGAAGGCCGCACCACCGACTTCCTGGTCGCCATTAACGCCAGCCTGCAGCACAAGGTGGCCTACGTTATCCGCATGGAGGCGGGCGTCCAGACGCCGGAAGAAACCTTGCGCCTAGGCACCGGATCGTGCCGGGATTCGGCCTGGCTACTGGCGCACCTGCTGCGCCGGCTGGGTTTCGGGGCGCGGTTTGTCTCGGGCTACCTGATCCAGATGAAGGCCGATATCGAGCCCATGGAGGGACCCAAGGGACCGCAGGCTGATTTCACCGACCTGCACGCCTGGACGGAAGTCTATGTGCCAGGGGCCGGCTGGATCGGGCTTGATCCCACCTCGGGCCTGTTCGCCGGCGAGGGCCACATCCCGCTGGCGGCGACACCCCACTATCGCTCGGCGGCGCCGATCACCGGGGCGGCGGAAGCGGCCGGCGTCGACTTCTCGTTCGAGATGAATGTCAGTCGCATCGCCGAAGCCGTGCGGATCACCGCGCCCTTCACCGACGACCGCTGGGCGGCGCTGGACGATCTGGGCGACCGGGTCGATGCGGACCTGAAGGCCATGGACGTGCGCCTGACGACGGGCGGCGAGCCGACTTTTGTCGCTGAGGGCGATCCCGAGGCGCCGGAATGGAACGGCGATGCGGTGGGCCCGACGAAACAGGCCTATGCCGACGCCCTGATCCGCAATCTGCGCGAACGGTTCGCGCCCGGCGCCCTGCTGCATCATGGCCAGGGCAAGTGGTATCCGGGCGAGAGCCTGCCGCGCTGGGCGTTTTCGCTCTACTGGCGGGTGGATGGCGTGCCGGTGTGGCAGGACGCCAGCCTGATCGCCGGGGCCGGTCCGCCACGGGAGGTAAAGGCGCAGGACGCGCAGGCGCTGCTGACCGAAATCGCCGCCGGCCTGGGCATTGAGGCGGACTATATTGATCCGGCCTATGAGGACGCCCTGGCCTGGTCCGTCAAGGAAGCCGATCTTCCGCCCAACGCCGATCCCACCGATCCCAAGATCGACGATCCCGAACAGCGGGCGCGGATGGTGCGCGCCTTTGAGCGCGGCCTGACCAATCCAGTCGGCTACGTGCTGCCGGTCCAGCGCCAGCAGGCCCTGGCCTGGAAGAGCGAGAAGTGGAAGCTGCGCCGCGGGCGGATCTTTGTGGCGCCAGGCGACAGCGCCCTGGGCTACCGCCTGCCGCTGTCCTCGCTGGCCCACGTGCCTGAGGCGTCCTACCCCTACATCGTCGCGCAGGATCCGACCGAGCCGCGCGAGCCTCTGCCGGACTATCGCTAT
>CAZJBC010000032.1:0-15499 GCA_964543805.1 uncultured Brevundimonas sp. | reverse complement strand
CGACAAATATTTCCAGGTCACCGACGCCATCTATCACGCCCGCGACGCCATCGAGCAGTCGGGGAATATTCGCGACGGCCTGGCCAAGATCGCCGCCGACTTCGGCATATCGGACGCGGCGTTCGACGCCTGCATCAATAATCAGGCGGCCATCGCCGCCCTCAATGTGCGGGTCGAGAACAACGCGAAATTAGGACAGGTCCAGGGCACCCCGACCTTCTGGGTCAACGGCAAGAAGGTAGCCGAAAGCTATCTCGACTTCGCCCAGTTGGCGGGGTTCATCGAGGCGGCCAAGATCGCGCCGGCCGCCGGCTGAGCGGGCCTGTCTCATCCTTGCGTTGACGAGACAGGGGGGTTTGCCTTAGCTCGCTGGAAATCTCGGGGAGAAACGCCTTGCAAAGCCGCCGTCTCGTCATCGCCATCGCCGCCTGCCTGATCGCGATCGGCTCCATTTCCGGCTGCGCGAAGAAGACCGCGTCCGGTCCGGTGACCACGGACGACATGTCGATGGGCGATCTGAAGTCGCCGGTGACGGTGATCGAATACGCCTCGGTCGCCTGCCCCTACTGCGCCAAGTTCAACAACGAGATCTTCCCCGACTTCAAGAAGAAGTTCATCGACACCAACCAGATCCACTACGTCTCGCGCGAGATGCTGACCCACAACGGAAACTTGGCCGCGACCGGCTTCCTGCTGGCCCGTTGCGCCGGCCCGGACAACTATTTCAAGGTGGTCGACGCCATCTATCACGCCCGCGATGCGATGGAAGCGTCAGGCCAGTACGGCGAGGGACTGCTGAAAATCGCCAAGTCCGTCGGCATGACGGAAGCCCAGTTCGACGCCTGCACCCAGGACCCCAAGGCGATCGAGGCCCTGAAGGCCCGGGTCCAGAACTATATGACCGTCGACGGTATCACCAGCACGCCTTCCTTCATCATCAATGGCAAGCCATTGAACACGCCGGACCTGCCGACCATCGCCGATTTCGACAAGGCGATCGCCGAGGCCCGGGCCGCCGCCGCCAATCCGGGCGCGACGCCGGCCGCTGCGCCGGCCAAGGCTGCGACCCCGACCCCCTGATCGGCGCCTTGCGGCCCGCTCAAAGTTGATAATCGCCGATCGCGCGCCTTCCACCGGTGGATAACCGCCCATCGCCGGTGTCGGCGGCGGCGGGAATCGCGCATAAACGTAGAGCAGCACCAGAGGACCAGCCCATGCGATCAATCGGACACCTGTTTGCGGCCCTGACCCTGGCCGTCAGCCTGGCGGCCTGCGGCGGAACCAGCGGCAAGAATCCGCCGATCGCCACCGATGACATGCAGCTGGGCAATCCGGCCGCGACGATCCAGGTCGTGGAATACGCCTCGGCGGCCTGTTCACACTGCGCCGAGTTCGATGATGTCGTCTTCCCGGGCTTCAAGGCCAAGTACATCGACACCGGCCAGATTCACTACGCGCTGCGCGAACTGATCACCTCGCCCGAGGCCTATGCCGAAGCCGGATTCCTGCTGGCGCGCTGCGCCGGCAAGGACCGGTATTTCGGCGTGCTGGCCGCCGTCTTCCGCGCCCAGGAGCAGTGGGAAGATCAGCTGCAGAAGAACCAGACGCCCGATTTCCGCACCCCGCTTCTGCAGGTGGCCCTGGCCGCCGGCATGACCGAGCCGCAGTTCAATACGTGCATTCAGGATGACAAGGCGATCGAAGCGCTCAACACCCGTGTGAAGGCGAACATCAAGAACACGCTCAACAAGGAAGGCAGGCCGCAGGGCACGCCGATCTTCTACATCAACGGCGTTCAGGCGTTTAACGGCGTGCCGACCTTGCCCGACCTGGACAAGGCCATCGCCGCCGCCAAGACGGCGAAGTAGGAGGCGGCAAGGACAAGCCCGTGGACTTCCAGCGGCTGCGCCTTTCGGGCTTCAAGTCCTTCATCGATCCCACCGAGTTCCGGATCGAGCCGGGACTGACCGGCGTTGTCGGCCCCAACGGCTGCGGCAAGTCCAACGTGCTTGAAGGCCTGCGGTGGGTGATGGGCGCGGCCTCAGCCAAGGCCATGCGCGGCGACGGCATGGACGATGTCATCTTCGCCGGGTCCGGATCGCGCCCGTCGCGTAACCACGCCGAAGTCGCGCTCAGCATCGACAACTCCGACCACACCGCCCCGGCCCAGTTCAACGGCGACAGCGTGCTGGAGGTCGTGCGCCGCATCGACCGGGGCCAGGGCTCGACTTACCGCATCAACGGCCGCGAAGTCCGCGCCCGCGACGTGCAGTTGCTGTTCGCCGACGCCTCCACCGGCGCCAATTCCCCAGCCCTCGTCCGTCAGGGCCAGATCAGCGAACTGATCGCCGCCAAGCCGCAGAACCGGCGGCGCATACTGGAAGAGGCCGGCGGCGTCTCTGGCCTGCACACCCGCCGTCACGAGGCCGAGCTGCGCCTGCGCGCCGCCGAGACCAACCTTGCCAGGCTGGACGATGTGCTGCGCGAGCTGGACGCCAACCTCGCCCGTCTGCGCCGCGAGGCCCGCCAGGCCGAACGCTACAAGACCCTGTCGGCGGAAATCCGCACCCTGCAGTCGGCTGCCCTGCATGGCCGCTGGAACGAAGCGCGCCAGAGCCTGGAGACCACCGAAAAAGAAGCCGCCGCCGCAGTCGCCGCCGTTGAGACGGGAACTCGTGAGGCGGCGAAAGCCACGGCTGAGGCCCTGGCCGCCGAGGAAGCGATCCGGCCGCTGCGCGATGAGGAGCAGATCGCCGCCGCCGTCCTGCAACGCCTGACCATCGAGCGTGACCGAATCGAGGGTGAAGCCGCCCGCGCCCAGTCGGAAATCGACAGGCTGGAAGACGAACTCGATCGCCTGATGGAGGCGCGGGAACGCGAGGCGCACATGGTCGGCGACGCCGGCGCGGCGCTGGAGCGTCTCGGCGCCGAACTGGCCGAGGTCGAGGCCGCCACCGCCGCCGCCCCCAGCCGCATCCCCGAACTGGAAGCCGCCTTCAAGAGCGCCGAAGAAATTCGCGCGGGCGCTGAGGCCGAACTGGAGCGTCTGGCCGCCCAGGTCGCCGCCGACGAAGCCCGTCGCCGCGCCGCCGCCGCACGCATCCAGGAGGCTCGCGAGCGCCTGGGCCGCACCGTGCGCGCCCTTGAGGCGGCGACCAGCGACCGCAAGGCCCTGGGCGCCGCCGACGCCGGCGAGGCCGGCCAGGCGGCCGCGAAGCTGGAGTCTCTTACAGGCGCCTTGACAGCCGCCCGCGCCGCGCTCGACGCCGCCGAGAGCGAACGGCAGGCCGCATCCGAAGCCGAGAACACCGCCCGCGAAGCCGCCCGCAAGCTGGAAGACCAGCTGGGCCGCCTGAAAACCGAAGCCCGCGGTCTGGCCCAGCTGACCACCCAGCAGGCCCGCGGCGGCTTTGCCCCCGCATTGGACGCCGTTGCGCCCCAGAAGGGCTATGAAGCGGCTCTGACCGCGGCGCTTGGCGATGACCTGGACGCGGCGCTGGATTCCAAAGCCCCCGCCTTCTGGGCCGGCCACAGCGCCGTCAGCGCGCCGGCCTGGCCGGAAGGCGCAACGCCGCTCGCCCCCCTCGTCAAGGCGCCGGCCGAACTGGCCGCGCGTCTGACCTTCACCGCCCTGGTGGCCCGGGCCGATGGCGACCGCCTGGCCAGGGGCCTGCCTATCGGCGCGCGGCTGGTCTCGAAGGAAGGCGATCTTTGGCGCTGGGACGGCTTTGTTTCGCGCGCCGAGGCCGCCCGGCCAGCCGCCGTCCGCCTGGAACAGAAGACGCGCCTGGCCGAGACCGAGGCCGAGATCGAGCGACTGACGCCTGCCGCCGCGAAAGGCGGCCAGGACCAGAAGGCGGCCGCCGAGCGCCTGCAAGAGGCCGAGAGCGCCCTGCGCGATGCCCGCCGCCTGGCTCAGGAGGCCGATCGCGCCATCGCCCCGGCCCGCGAGGCGGTCGAGCGTCTGGCCCGTGAAGGCGTGCGCCGCGACGCCCGCGCCCAGTCGCTGGACGAGACCATCGCCCGTTTCGAGGCTGAACGGATCGAGGCCGAGACGACCTTCAATGTCGCTACCGCCGAGGGCGCCGACGCCGGCGGCGAGACTGACGCCTCGCCGATCCTAGCCGCCGCGCGCGGCAAGGCGGCCGAAGCGCGGGAAGCCGCCGCCCACGCCCGCGCCGATCTGGAGCACGAGGTGCGCTCACGCCAGGTGCGGATCCACCGGCTGGAGTCGGTCAAGCGCGACATTGCCGAATGGAAGAAGCGCGCCGAAACCGCCGAGGCGCGCATCGGCCAGCTGGCCAGGGAGGACGAGCGCACCCGCGCGGCCCTGTCCGCCGCCCGCGCCGCGCCGGAAGAGATCGACAAGAAACGCGGCGGCCTGATGGACGAGCTGTCCACCGCCCAGACCCGCCGCTCCAAAGCCGCCGGCACCCTGCAGACCGCTGAAGATAGCCGCGCCGCCGCCGACCGCGCCGCCCGCGCCGCCGAGGCCGCCGCCTCCCAGGCCCGCGAACTGCGCGCCGCCCTGACCGCTCGGTTGGAAGCGGCCCGCGAACGCCTGGCCGAAATCATCGCCCGGGTGCGTGAGACCGCCCGCATGGAGCCCGAGGCCCTGGCCCAGATGCTGGAGGGCGAGAAGGCTGTGCGGATGGATCCGGCCGCCATCGAAGAGCGGCTCTACAAGCTGGAGCGCGACCGCGACGCCATCGGCCCCGTAAACCTGCGCGCCGAGGAAGAGGCGGTCGAACTGGCCGAGCGGGTCGCCTCCATGAAGGCCGAACGCGCGGACCTGACCGGCGCCATCGCCCGCCTGCGCGAAGGCATCGATGCGCTCAACGCCGAGGGTCGCGAGCGGCTGTTGGCCGCCTTCGAAACCATCAACGGCCATTTCCAGACCCTGTTCCAGACCCTGTTCGGCGGCGGCCAGGCCGAGCTGCGGCTGATCGAGAGCGATGATCCGCTCGAGGCGGGCCTGGAAATCTACGCCTGCCCGCCGGGCAAGCGCCTGTCGACCATGAGTCTGATGAGCGGCGGCGAGCAGGCCCTGACCGCGGCGGCCCTGATCTTCGGCGTCTTCCTGGCCAACCCCGCGCCGATCTGCGTGCTGGACGAGGTGGACGCGCCGCTGGACGACGCCAACGTCGACCGGTTCTGCAACATGCTGGACGAAATGAAGAGCCGCACCCGCACCCGTTTCGTGGTCATCACCCACAATCCCGTGACCATGAGCCGCATGGACCGGCTGTTCGGGGTGACCATGCCTGAGCGCGGGGTTTCACAGCTGGTCTCGGTCGATCTGCGACAAGCTGAAGCCATGGTCGCTTCCTGACCAAATTGCCAAATAATTTCAACGATATAATTGTTATCAAGCCAGCCTTGACGCACTGCACACCGATCTGTAGGTTCCGCCGCGATCAAGCCGGGCTGACGTTCGGCTGGGGCCCTTCCCATGCCTAAGCCGCACGATGCGAGCAAACAGGCGCTCTCGGATCTCGAACGCAAGCTCGAGGCTCTGGAAGCGGGACGCGCGCCCAAGGTGCGGTACGAAACCGGGCAGGCCTTCAATGAAGGCTACCGGCTGGTGGCGGGTCTGATCGGCGGGGTATTGGGCGGCATCGGCTTTGGCTGGCTGTTCGATTTCTTCGCGCACACCGGGCCGGTTGGCCTGATCAGCGGGCTGCTGATCGGCACGATGGCCTCGATATTCACCGCCGTTCGCGCCTCGGTGCGGATGAGCAAAAAAGCGATGGACGAGAACCCGCCTCCGGCGGCCCCGCCCGACGACGAAGACGACTAGAAGGCGCAAGCGAAAACCCGATGGCCGCTCCTCCGATCGACCCGATGCACCAGTTCAAGGTCGAGACCCTGGTCCCGCTACCGCCGATCCATCTGGGCGGGCTGACGATCGACATGTCGATCACCAATTCCGTGGCCATGATGCTGGTGGCGGCCGCCGCCCTGATCATCTTCCTGCTGGTCGCCGGCAAGGGCAGCGTTGTCCCCGGCCGTCTGCAGTCGGCCGGCGAGGCGCTCTACGGCGTCATCGATTCGGTGCTGGTCGGGCCGATCATCGGCCACGCCGGCAAGCCCTATATCCCGTTCGTCTTCACCATCTTCATGCTGGTGTTCACGATGAACCTGTTCGGCGTGGTCCTGTCGGTCGGCAATCTGGCCGGCATGGAATGGACCTTTACGCCCACGGCCCAGCTGGCGGTGACCGCCACCCTGGCCCTCCTTACTTTCTTCAGCGTCCTGGTGATCGGCTTCATCAAGAACGGCCACAAGATGTACAAGCTGGTCGTGCCCTCCGGCATGGGCATCGCCATGACCCTGATGCTGGTCATCATCGAGACCATTTCCTTCATCGCCCGGCCGCTGACCCTGGCCATGCGCTTGTTCGGCAACATGCTGGGCGGCCACGTGGTTCTGGCGATCTTCGGCAGCTTCGTCGTCATTCTCGGCATGTTCGGCATGGCCGGCGGGATCGCCCTGCTGGGCTTCCTCGGCGCGGGCCTGTCGTTCTCGCTGATTGTCGCCCTGACCCTGCTGGAACTGATCGTCGCCTTCCTGCAGGCCTTCGTGTTCGCCGCGCTTGCCACCGTTTACCTGAACGAGGTCGTCAACCTCGGTCACGGCCACTAGTCACGCATCCACACTCAAATCCACACCCAAGAGGACCACAATGGAAACTGAAGCAGCCAAATATATCGGCGCGGGCCTTGCCGCGATGGGCATGATCGGCGCGGGCGCCGGCCTGGGCATCCTGTTCGGCAACTATCTGCAAGCCGCGATCCGCAACCCGGCCGCCGCCGCCAGCCAGCAGCCGATGCTGTTCCTGGGCATGGCGCTGACCGAAGCCATGGGCATCTTCGCCCTCGTGGTCGCGCTGCTCCTGCGCTACGCCTAAGCCAAGAGCCCCCTGGTCATGGCTTCAACAGACGGCGCCGCTCCGGCGGTAACGGGCGGACATACGGAGGCTCCCGGCTCGGGCGGCCTGCCGCAGTTCGACGCCTCGACCTGGCCCGGCCAGATCGCCTGGTTCCTGATCATCTTCTTCGTGGTCTTCCTGGTCATGAAGATGGTGATCGTGCCGCGTATCGGCGGGGCCATCGATGGCCGTGACGCCAAGATCCAGGGCGATATCGCCGACGCCCGCCGCCTGAAGACCGAGGCTGACGCCGCCGCGGCCGCCGGCGCGGCCGAACTGGCCCAAGCCCGGGCCGGCGCTCAAAAGCTGGCCACCGACGCCCGCTCGAAGGCGCAGGCTGAACTGGCTGCGCGTCTGGCCGAGGAAGAAGCCAAGCTGGCCGCCACCACGGCAGTCGCCGAAGCCGGCATCGCCCAGGCCCGCGAAAAAGCCATGGCCAATGTCGCCGGCATCGGCGCCGACACGGCGGCCTTCATCGTCGAGCGCCTGACCGGATCGAAAGCCAGCGCCGCCGAACTCAAGACCGCCGGCAACGCGTAAGGAATAGAAGACCGATGGACTGGATCGTCGCACGTCTGCAGGACAATCACTTCTGGGTCGGGGTTGCCTTTACCCTGCTGGTGGTGATCCTCGTCCGTCTGGGCGTGCCCGGCATGGCCGCCAAGGCTTTGGACGCCCGCGCCAAGGTCATTCAGGACCAACTGGACGAAGCGGCTCGCATCCGCGAGGAAGCCACCGCCCTGCTGGCTGACATTCAGAAACAAAAGGCCGAAACCGAAAAGATGTCGGCTGAAATGCTGGCCAACGCCAAGGCCGAAGCCAGGCGCCTGGAAAAGGACGCCGGCGAGAAACTGGCCGAGCAGATCAAGCGCCGCGGTGAAATGGCCGAACGCAAGATCGCCACCGCCGAGGCGCAAGCCACCGCCGAAGTGAAGGCCGCCGCCGCCGACCTGGCTGCGAGTCTGGCCCAGAACGTCCTGGCCGCCCGCATCGCCGGCGCCAAGACCGACCCCCTGGTCGACGCCGCCGTCAAGGATATGGCGGGCAAGCTGCAGTAAGCGGGTTACCCCCGCACGGCCTGCCGCCGGAAATACCTGTGCCGCAGGTCCTTGCTGACCCGCCAGCTTCTCGGAAGCACCGCTTTTTCAATCCGCAGCGCCTGCTGATAGGCCACCGCCGCGACTTCCGGATTCTTGCGCATCAGGCGGCGCAGCGGGAAGACGATCTTCGGGTGGCGGCGCTGGAAGCGGATAAACTGGCGGCGCAGGCGGAACGAATTCCTCAGCACCAGGATCAGGCCCGCCAGAATGGGCGGAAAGCCCAGGGGCCCCGGCAGCGGCATGATGACCAGACCCAGGGCGATCAGGCCCAGGCCGATGGCGATCAGGAACCAGCGGACAAGGTTGCGCCCCACGTCGGCAAAGGCGTCGCGGACGCTGATCCCTGGCCCGGCGATGATGGCGGCGGCTGTCATATTGATCCCACTACACGCTCGTCATGAATCCCTCGTGACGTTGCGCTCGATTTTGCAGATATGAACCCAAACGAGGCGGGATAAGGGTTGGTTCACGGCCAAAGCGCGTCGCCTGCCCTATACGCGGCGCCCGTGTCTTCAGCGCATCACCCGGAGCGAACGGACGTTCCGACCGAAGGTCTCAACACCAGCTCGACTCAGTCGCCTCAGACCGGCGCCGTCCACTTCAGAACGGGCTTGCGGGCCGCCTGCGTCTCGTCCAGCCGGCGCAGGGGCGCGTGGAAGGGCGCGCCCTTGAAGCGGTCCACATCGCCGGCCCGGGCCGCCAGGGCCAGACGCAGCACCGCGTCGCAGAAGCGGTCCAGCTCGCCGCGGGATTCCGTCTCCGTCGGCTCGATCAGCATCGCCCCGTGCACGACCAGGGGGAAATACATTGTCATGGGGTGGAAGCCCTCGTCGATCATCGCCTTGGCGAAATCGAGGGTGGTGACGCCCGTCCCCTCCAGCCAGGCGTCGGTGAACAGGGCCTCGTGCATGCAGGGCCCGTCGAATGCGGCCGACATCAGGGGGCTTAGCCGTGCCTTGATGTAGTTGGCGTTCAGCACCGCATCCTCGGCGACCTGGCGCAGGCCATCGGCCCCGTGGCTTTTCATATAGGCGAGCGCGCGCACGAACATGCCCATCTGGCCATGGAAGGCGCACATGCGGCCAAAGGCGCCGGCCGGGGTCTCGTCCAGCGCATAGCCGTCCTGCCCATGCACAATCCACGGCGCCGGGGCGAAGGGTGCGAGCGCTTCGCTCAGCACCACCGGCCCCGCCCCCGGCCCGCCGCCGCCGTGGGGCGTGGAGAAGGTCTTGTGCAGATTGATGTGCATCGCATCGACGCCCAGGTCGGCGGGGCGCACCCGTCCGACGATGGCGTTGAAGTTGGCGCCGTCGCAGTAGAAATAGGCCCCGGCGCTGTGGGTCAGGCGCGCGATCTCAATGATGTCGCGCTCGAACAGGCCGCAGGTGTTGGGATTGGTGACCATGATGGCGGCCACGTCCGGCCCGAGCCTGGCTTCCAGATCGGCCAGATCCACGCGCCCGTCCGCCGTCTGGGCGATCTCTTCGACCACATAGCCGACAAAGGCCGCCGTCGCCGGATTGGTGCCGTGGGCCGAGGTCGGGACCAGCACGCGTTTCCTCGCATCGCCGCGCGCCACGTGGGCCGCCCGGATGGCCAGCAGACCGCACAGCTCGCCGTGCGCGCCGGCCTTGGGCGACAAGGCCACCGCCGGCATGCCGGTCAGGGTCTTCAGCCAGTGGGCCAGCTGATCCATCAGCTCGATCGCGCCCTGCACCGTCGATTGCGGCTGCAGCGGGTGGATGTCGCCAAAGCCGGCCAGGCGCGCCATCTTCTCGTTCAGGCGCGGGTTGTGCTTCATTGTGCACGAGCCGAGGGGATAGAGCGCCAGATCAATGGCATGGTTCTTCTGGGACAGGCGCACATAGTGGCGCAGCGTCTCGGGCTCGGACAGGCCCGGCAAGCCGATGGGCTCGCTGCGCACCAGATCCCCCAGGTCGGAGGCGTCCAGCTCGGGCTCAGCCAGATCAACGCCGGTCTTGTCCCAGCCGCCCAGTTCAAAGATCAGCACCTCGTCCTGCAACAGGCCGCGCGCGCCGGTCAGGGTCGCCGGCGTTGACGAGACAGCCTGCGGCTGGGTGGGGCGGCCGACGGATTGCATGGTCAAGCGAGCACCCCATTGAGCTTTTGAGCAAAGGCATCGATGTCGCTCGTGGTGGTGGTCTCAGTGGCGGCCACCAGCAGGACATCATCCATGCCCGCGCCAAGCCGGCTGTACGGCACGCCGGCAATCACCCCCTGCCCTGCCAGCGCTTCGACCACCGGCGCGGCGGCGACCGGAAGGCGGATGGCGACCTCGTTGAAGAAGCGCTTCGTCAGCACCTCGACGCCGGCAACCTTGCCCAGCGCCTCAGCCAGCTGCCTTGCCTTCGAGTGGTTTAGGGCCGCCAGCTGCCGCAAGCCCTTCTCGCCCAGCAGCGACATGTGGATGGTGAAGGCGAGCGCGCAGAGCCCGGAATTGGTGCAGATGTTCGAGGTCGCCTTGTCGCGCCGGATGTGCTGCTCACGGGTGGACAAGGTCAGCACGAAGCCGCGCCGGCCCTCGGCGTCCACCGTCTCACCGCACAGGCGTCCCGGCATCTGGCGCATGTATTTCTCGCGGGTCGCGAACAGACCGACATAGGGCCCGCCGAAGTTCAGCCCATTGCCGATCGACTGGCCCTCGGCGACCACGATGTCCGCGCCCATCGAGCCGGGCGATTTCAGCAGGCCCAGCGACACCACTTCGGTGACCACCACGATCAGCAAGGCGCCCGCCGCCTGGGCGGCCGCCGCGATCGCTGTCACATCGGTGGCCGTGCCGAACACATTGGGCGTCTGGACGACGACGCAGGCGGTGTCCGCATCGATGGCGCCGATCACGCCGGCCTCGTTGTCCACGGCGGGGCCTTGCGCGACCACATCGACGCCGGCGACGGAGGCCATGGTGTCGATGGTCCCGGCATAGTGCGGGTGCAGGCCGCCCGACAGGATCGCCTTCTTCCGCCGGGTCACGCGCGTGGCCATCATCACCGCCTCGGCGGCGGCGGTGGAGCCGTCGTACATCGAGGCGTTGGCCACCTCCATGCCGGTCAGGGCGGCGACCTGGGTCTGGAACTCGAACAGGTACTGCAAGGTGCCCTGGGCGATTTCCGGCTGATAGGGCGTGTAGCTGGTCAGGAACTCCGAGCGCTGGATGATGTGATCGACGCTCGCCGGCACATGGTGGCGATAGGCCCCCGCCCCGCAGGAAAACGGCCCCCCCCCGCCCGCGCGGTTCGTGGCCGCCAGCGCCCTCATGGCCCGCGCGACCTCCATCTCGCCCTGGTGCAGCGGCAGGTCGACCAGCCCTGTGCGGCGCGCGGCGGCCGGCACATCGACGAACAGATCATCGACGGACTTTGCGCCGATGACTGCGAGCATCTCAGCGCGGTCGGCTTGAGTTAGAGGCAGGTATCTCATGGCCTACAGGGTCCCGAGGTAGGTTTCGTAGGCTTCCCGGTCCATCAGCGCGTCGATCTGCGCCGGATCAGACACCTTCACCTTCGCAAACCAGGCGTCCTTTTCGGGGTCCTGGTTGACCATCTCGGGCGTGTCGGACAGCGAGCCGTTGGTCTCGACGACCTCGCCGGACACCGGGGCGTAGACGTCTGAGGCGGCCTTGACGCTCTCGACCACGGCGAACCCGTCGCCGGCCTTGAAGCTCTTGCCGACGTCGGGGGTCTCGACAAACACCACATCGCCCAGGGCATTGGCCGCATAGGCGGTGATGCCGACCGTGGCGATATCGCCGGAAAGCTCGACCCATTCATGGTCCTTGGTGAAGCGCATCAGACGGTCTCCAGAGCTTTGCGGAAGTAACGGTGGGGGACGAAAGGCATTTCGGTGACGGTGGCGGCTTGCGCCTTGCCGCGAACGATGACGGACAGTTTTGTGCCGGCCGCCGCCAGGGTGGGCGGCACGAACCCCATGGCGATGGGCCGGCCGAGGGTCGGTGAAAAGCCGCCGGAGGTGACCACGCCGACGACCGCGCCCGATCCATCGGCAATCTCGGCGCCCTCGCGGGCCGGGGCGCCCTCGACCAGCAGGCCAGCGCGCACGCGCGTCAGGCCGCCGGTCAGCTCGCGCTCGATCCTGGCCGCGCCGGGGAAATCGCCCTTGCGGCGGCGCGAGGGCGAAACCGCCATGCCAAGCCCCGCCTCGATCGGCGAGACGGTCTCGTCAGCGTCATGGCCGTAGAGCGGCAGGCCCGCTTCCAGCCGCAGGGAATCGCGCGCGCCCAGGCCGATGGGCTTTACGCGCGCGTCGGACAGCAGCCGGTTCCAGAAGCTGATCGCGACCGACGGCATGACCAGGATTTCGTAGCCATCCTCGCCAGTATAGCCCGAGCGCGAGATCACCACGCCCTGGCCTTCATATTCCAGCCGCATCAGGGTCATGAACCCCATGCCCGCCGCTTCCGGGAAAATCTCGGCCGCCACGGCGGCGGCCTTCGGCCCCTGCACGGCGATCAGCGCGCGCTCGTCGGCGCGGGTCAGGGTCGCACGCCCGGCGGCGGCGGCCTCGAACAGGGCAAAGTCGCGTTCCTTGCCGCCGGCGTTGACCACGACATAGAGCATGCCGGCGCGGTCAGGGATCAGCGGCCGGGCGATCATCAAATCATCGATCATGCCGCCGTCCTGGTTTAGCAGCACGGTGTAGCGGATCTGTCCGGGCTTCAGGCCGGTGAGATCGCGCGGTCCCAGTTTTTCAGCAATTGCGGCGATGGCGGCATGGTCGGCCTCGTGGTTCCCGGTGCGATCCTTCAGCGTCAGGAAGAACGGACCCATGTGCGAGACATCGAAGACGCCCGCACTCTCGCGCGTCCATTTGTGCTCGGCCATGATGCCGTCGGGATACTGCACCGGCATGGCGTAGCCGGCGAAGGGCACCATGCGCGCGCCCAGCGCCACGTGGGCGTCGTGCAAGACGGTTGATTTCAGGTCGTCCGACATGCGGGTCCGGTCTCTGGGCGCAGTCCGGCAAGCTCCGGATTCAGCGCCCCCGCTGTCCTTGGCGCCTGAGAGATTCCGGACGCTGGATCGCTGACGCGCTCCAGTTTTTTACGTGGTCGTATTTTCGGACGGCGAACCGGGGTCCACTTCGCCTGAAAATACTCCGCGGCCCTTGCTCCTTCGGCGAGCTCCGCAAATCGGCGGGGCTACTTTCCAGCGTGCCTAAAGCTCTCGCGGTCCTTTTGCCTGAGCGTTTCCGGGGCGGTTGCGCCTTCGGCCCCGGGGATGCGAATCCCCGGCGTCTCCCGCGAGTGCTTAGGGGTCAGTGTGAGGAGACGGGATAGGGAGTCAAGCGAGGCCGGGGGTTGTCCACAGGGGATGGGCCTGCGTTATTGCGGGCCCACACGCTCAACGAGAACATCCCGGCTCGTGAGCACCACCCTGGAAACTTTTCCGGCCGGGCCGGATGCAATGACCCTCAGGTCAAAAGCTGCATTGTCGGTGAACAGCGAGTATCGATAGCAGACGCCAGCCTGGTCCGAACAACGCGACTCGCGCACAACACCACTAATGTCTGCGCCTCGAAGGACTTGCCTACATTGAGCGTCTGCCAAGGGCTGATTGCCGTCGCAAATGACCGTCAGCGACAGATCATTGGCCCGCGCCTTCGCCTCGGCAAGGAAATGACCGGAAGGGTCCAAACTCACGCAGGACGCAAGAGGAAGGACCGAAACCAGAAGACCGATCAGAAAGATTTGCGCACGCTTCATCCCGCCATCTCCCGGCGCCAAAGACAATGCCACGCTGGACAGTCGGACAGTTTGAGCGGGCGCGCAACTAAAACACCTCCCCCGTTAACGGGGGAGGACCGCCGAAGGCGCGGAGGGGGCGAGCCGCGCGCTCCGTCCGTGCGGCATCGGATGCATCCACCGTCGGTGCGCGGGGCTAGCCCCCTCTGACGCCCTTCGGACGCAGGCATGGGCGGATATTCTAGTTCCGGAACTCAAGCGTCGCACACAGGGGGCCATCCGGGTAAAAGCGGAAGGGAATGCCCGGCGAGTAGTCCTTGTAAAAGAGAACGGCATAGGTTTCCGCCGCCTTGGTCAACTGGTCCAGAGCGTCGTCCCGATCGCGCATCCCGTCGGCTCGAAAGACGGATTGTTCAAGCGTTTTGCCCGCCTGGTCCTCCACGATGAGCGTCAAGGCCTCGCCGTGCTCAAGAGCCCTAATCGCGTCGGCAGCAGCCGGATTGGCGGCAGAAATGGGCAGCCCAACCGTGTCTGCGCTCATAGCGCCCCATTTCAGATGGTAGTCACCGAATGAACCCAGGTCGGATCGCGCGCCCAAATAGGACAGGATCAGGTGAATGGCCGGAGGATGTTGATCATCGCGGGGGGCAGGTAACTCGGTCGTCGTCGGGTACCAGCTGAAGCCACCTCCGGCGAAGAGTCCGAGTCTTTCACCCGCCAATGGCGGTCCGACAAACTCGAATGCCAACGGCGCCGGATCGTAGAGTAAGAGATCGCCATTCGGCGCGCGAACCTCGGAAGCTACCCCGGTCGATTCAATTCTGTGAGGCTGCCATCGAACGTGCGGAGGATCATGGGAACGCCCATCGCCCGGGTAATTGACGCTCACGCTCAACGATCCGAAATCGCCCTCTGCGGACGCCATGCAACTGATCGGCGGGCCTGACAGGTTCGTAGAGGCCATCGGCAATACCGGAAGGTGCGCCGGGGGGGCCGCACAAGCCCCGAGCAGCGTCACCGTCGCTAACAGGGGCAGGGATGACGAAAATGGTGCACGCTTCATCTGGCCATCTCCCGGCGCCAAAGACCATGCCACGCTGGACAGTCGGACAGTTTGAGCGGGCGCGCAACTAAAACGCCTCCCCCGTTATCGGGGGAGGACCGCCGAAGGCGAGGAGGGGGCGAGCCACGCGCTCCGTCCGTGCGACATCGGATGCATCCACTGTCGGTGCGTGGGGCTCGCCCCCTCTGACGCCCGAGGGGCGGCTGCCTCCCCCGTAAACGGGGGAGGTGTTTCGCATTCGCTAGACCGCCGCCGGATCCCACTGGGGGCGACCGCCGCCATTCGGCTTGCCGCCGCGCTTGGCGCCGGAGCCCCAGCGTTTCCAGGGCTCGCCGCCGCCGGGGGCCGCGCGGCCTTCGCCGCCGGCGTGGGCGCGGGGCGCGCCGCCGCCGCCGCCGGCAGGACGAGCGCTACGGTTTTCACCGCCGCGGCCGCCACGGCCCTTGGCCTTCTTGTCCGGGATCGCCTGTTCAGCGATCGGCAGGTGGCCCATGGCCGCCAGCATGACCGCCAGGCCCTTGTCATTGCGGCGATCGAACGCCGGGATGGTCTGGCGGGTGACGCGCTGGATATCCTTCAGCAGGTTGCGCTCATCGTCGGCGCAGAAGCTGATAGCCACGCCCGACGAGCCGGCGCGCGCGGTGCGGCCGATGCGGTGGACGTAGGCTTCCGGCACCTGCGGC
>CAZJBC010000031.1:0-15790 GCA_964543805.1 uncultured Brevundimonas sp. | reverse complement strand
TAATGGTGGTCCCACTGAAAAACAAATGAGTATTTTGCGCCATTAAATGCATTTTGTCGACAAATTGCGCTTCAGTTCCGTCGGGAACAACCACCTTGAAGTCAAAGGTAGGGGATAAACCGTTCGCGGGAATATTTGGATTGCAAGCTGTATTTGAGAATAGCGAGAATGCCGCAAATACCACAATGCGGCCCGTCACGTTTCTCATCTGCCGTTTCCTTTTGGAACTCTGGGACCCGAACCCACTTCCACAAATCGGAATCCCACCCCGGTTTGCTCAACGCTAACTCTGCAAGCCGCGCGGGAGGCTAACATCCGTGGAACAAACACGGAATGGATATTCCGTCCCCATTTACCCACTCTGAGTCGTCATGCCGCGCCCGTATCTGCGGTTCGTCCGTGACACGAATCCCTTGTGTCCCTAAGATTCCCGTGCGGGTGAATCGGCCCCAGGGGTGGACAGGTGGCGCCAGGCGCTGGGCGAAAGAATCGGGACCCATCCCGGGCCAAGACGCGGGCGAGCGATCCCGCGCGCAAACGCGCCTGGTCCGCGACCCTGACCAAGGCGGTGGTGGCCGTCACCCTGGTGCTGATGGTCGGCTACACCGCCTATGCCGTCATGCAGATCGAAGAGATGTCCAAGCCCACCGATACGGCGGGCATAGACAACCGCGCCGAGCTGCTGGCCGCCAGGGTCAGCGGCGATGTGGCCACCCTGCGCGCGGCCCTGACCAGCGCTGGCGCCCAGGCCGCCAAGTCGCCGGATAGCCCCATGGAAGCGGCCGAGACCGGCCTTGCCGCGGCCAGCAAAGCCGCCCGTGCGGTGGCTGTGGTCGGCCCCGGCGGCGTGGTCGCCCAGACCAGCCAGCTGCGCGGCGCCGACTGGGCCGGCGCGGTGCGCGCCGCCGATGCAGCGGCCGATGATTTGTGGATTGGCCCGGTCGATAGCCGCACCGGTCTGATCTACGCGGTGTACCGGACCAATGGCGCCAAACCGGTCGCCGTCGTGGCCGCAGTCGACCTGTCGCGCCTGCTGCCTGCCCAGCCGATCGACGATGTGGCGATCATCGCCACGCGCGACGGGCGCATCCTGGCGCAGGGTGGCTCGACCAGGGGCATTGTCGCCGGCGGCTCGCTGCACGACACCCTGGGCGTCGATCCCGGCGGCGAGGCGCTGGACGGCATAGGGGCAGGCAAGGCGCCGGGCGGCGCGGCCATGCAGGTCGCCCAGGCCCGCGCGGTGGATGGCGGCCTGTTGGCGGTGGTCGCCTCGCCCGAGACGGCCAGTACGGCGGCCCGCACCGCCATGGCCCGTGACCGGGTTTACTCTCTGCTGGCGCCGCTGGTTATAGGCCTGGGGCTTGCCCTGCTGCTTACCATCCAGAGCCGGCGCGCTGAAGAGGCCCGCCGAGCGCAGGCCGACACCGAACAACGCTTCCGCCTGGCCGTCGAGGCGGCCCGTTGCGGCATCTGGGAGTGGGACCTGAAGGCCGACCAGGTGGTCATGTCGGACGTCACCGGCGTCATGCTGGGCTGGGGCGGCAGCGGGGTCTCGTCCGGCGACGATGTCATCGCCCGCATTGCGCCCGAGCACCGCGAGCGGGTGCGCGCGGCGCTGGACGCGGCCCGCACCTATGGCGCCTTTGACGTCTCGTTCCGCTCGCCCCGGCCGGACGGCCGCTCGGTGTGGATCGACGCGCGCGGCCAAGCGATCACCGGCCGGCGCTCTGGCGAAGGCACGCGCATCGTTGGCGTCGCGCTGGATGTCACCGACGAGCGGTTCGCCCAGGCCCGCGCTCAGGCCGCCGAAAGCCGGCTGCGCGATGCGATCGACAGCGTCTCGGAGGCCTTCGTGCTGTGGGACCGCATGGGCCGCCTCTTGATGTGCAACCGCAACTACAGGGCCTTCTTCAACCTGGAGCCCCGGGTGCTAAAGCCCGGCGTGCCGCGCGACTCGGTCGAGAGGTTCGCGCGCCTGGCCATCGAGCGCGAGGAGCCGATGATCGAGGGACAGACCGGCGTGCGAGAGGCCCTGCTGAACGACGGCCGCTGGGTGCAGATTTCCGAACGGCGCACGGCCGACGGCGGCCTGGTCATGACCGCCGCCGACATCACCGCCATCAAGACCCAGGATGAGGCGCGGCGCAAAAACGAGGAAGCCCTGCAACTGGTGGTCTCGAACCTGGAGGCCAGTCAGGCCGAACTGGCCGAGCTGGCCAAGAAATACGAGGCGGCCAAGATCAAGGCCGAGAGCGCCAACACCGCAAAGAGCGAGTTCCTGGCCAACATGAGCCACGAGCTGCGCACGCCGCTGAACGCCATCAACGGCTTTTCCGAGATCATGGTCGGCGAGATGTTCGGCCCCCTTGGCGATCCGCGATACAAGGAATACTCGGGCGATATCCTGTCGTCCGGCCAGCACCTGCTGGCGCTGATCAACGACATCCTCGACATGTCCAAGATCGAGGCCGGCAAGATGCAGCTGCGCTTCGAACCCATTCAGTTCCACGAGGTAGTGGACGACACCGTGCGCCTGATGCGCAACCGCGCCGACCAGGCCGACCTGACCCTGGAGGTCGATCTGCCCGAGATGCTCGACATCGACGCCGACTACCGGGCCATCAAGCAGGTTCTGCTGAACCTGCTCTCCAATTCCATCAAGTTCACGCCCAAGGGCGGCAAGGTGACGGTCAGCGGGGCTGTATTGACCAACGCCACCAGCGAGCGGCTGAAGATCAGCGTCACCGACACCGGCATCGGCATCGCGCCGGACGATCTGAAGCGGCTGGCCCAGCCGTTCGAACAGATCGAAAGCCAGCATTCCAAGACCCAGCAAGGAACCGGCCTGGGCCTGGCTTTATCCAAGTCGCTGATCGAGATGCATGGCGGGGTGCTGGACATGGAGAGCGAGCCGGGCGTCGGCACCACGGTCAGCTTTACCATTCCCTTCCGCCAGTCGCAGGAGCGCCGGGCGGGATCGTTCGCGGCCTAGTCTAACCTGCCGCGCCATCCTGCGGCGTCGGCGGGGGACCGCCCCGCCCGCTACGGGCGCCTGGGCCCTGCCCGCCGGGACCGCCCCGGCCAGGGCCCGCGTCGCGGCCTGGACCCTGGCCAAAGCCCTGTGGGCCGCCTGGTCCGGTCGGACCGCCTCTTCCGCCCTGGGGATTCTCGCGCAATCCGTTGGCCAGGATCCGGCGCTGCTGCAACGTCATGCCGGCGGCGAACTTGACCATGGCGGCTTCGACGTCGGAACGCGCATCGACCTCGGCCTCGCGGGCGCGGTCGAGCGCGGCGGTCAGGGCGGCGGGATCGAAATTCGGCTGGGCCATCAGACGCGCCACCTCGTTCCGCGCCCGGCGGGCGGCGGCGAGTTTCGGGCGTGAGGCCTCGGCGGCGTCACGCAAAGCCGCGCGGTAAGGCCCGCGGATCTGCGGCGGCAGATCATCACCGGCCCGCAAAAGTGGATTGCCGCCTGGCTGGCCGGGCTGGCCGGGCGGTGGCGCTTGGATTGGCGCGGGGACGGGTTCCGTAACCGGCGCGGGCGCGGGTTGCGGGCTGGGCGCCTTGACGGCCGGTCGCGGCGGGGCAGGCGCGGGGGCTGGCGCCGGCGTCTCAACAGCGACCGGCGCCGGCGCGCTCGCCGGCGACGGCGGCGGAGGCGGAGGCTGACGAACGTGCTGAATATAGGCACCGATCAAACCACCGCCGATAAACAGATTTAGCGCCAGCGAAGCAACCAGGCCGATCCCTAGGGCGCGCCCGTTCATCCCTGGGTCTCCAGGCCCGAGAACCAGGCGTCGCCGAAATAAACGCCGGTCGAGTCCGTCGTCGCGTCAGCCGCTGGCGTCACGGCTGCTTCGGGCGCCGTCGAGGCCGAACCCGCGGCCCGGACAACCACCGGCGTGGCCGCGGCGGCCGGCGCTGCGCTGGCGGTCACCGCGACCCCGGCGGTGGAATTGGGCAGCAGGCTCGATGAATTGACGCCGCCGACGAACACGCCGGCCGCGCAGGCAGCCGCGAGCCCTGCGCCGGAGACCCAGGTTCCGGCCCGGCTCCACAGGGGCTTTGACCGCGGGGCGCGCGCCAGAATGCTCTCGCGCAGCATGCCGCTGGCCACCGTGGGCGCATCGGCGTTGAGCGCGGCGTCCAGAACACCGGCTTCGAGGAGCACGCCCCGGGCGGACTCGTCGTCACGCAGCCAGGCGTAGGCGCTCGTCTGGTGCTCGGCCGGCCAGCGGCGAATGTCGCCGCCATAGGCCATGGCCAGGTCTGCAAACCGTTCGGCGTTCATCGCTGCCACAATGCTACCCTCGCCTCAAATGACCGAGCGCGGCGCGAAGTGAGCGCCGTCCCCGGGACAACAGACTTTCCAGCGCATCCACGCTGACCTCCATTAGCAAAGCCGCTTCGATATTCGAAAGCTCCTGGTAGTGCACCAGGACGATCGCCTCACGCTGGCGATCGGGCAAAAGGGCCAGGGCCTCGCCAATTTCCAGCGAGGTCTGGCCTGAAATCATCTCCGCCTCGGCCGAAAGGCCGTCGTCTGGCCGCTCGGGAACCGCGTCCGTCGCGATCTCGCGGCGCCGGCGCAAGCGGTCGTAGCACAGGTTCAGCGCCACCCGGTGCATCCAGGTGTCGAACTTCGCCGGCCCCGGCCGCCAGGCCGCTGCATGCTTCCAAACCCGCAGGAACACCTCCTGCGTCACGTCCTCGGCCTCGACGGCGTCGCTGAGCATGCGGCCGGCGAGCGCCATCATGCGCGGCGCCTTGGCCGTCACGAACGCCCGTATCGCCGCCGGTTCGCCCCGGCCGACGGCGGCCACAAGGGCCTCGTCCGGGTCGCTGCTCAACCACCACCTCGCCTCTCGTGCAACGCCATACGAACGTTGAACGGCTCAGGTTTGAGATTCCGTCGCCTCACGAGACCACCGCCTTGTAGGCCGCGCGGGCCCGCTGCCGCTCCCGGGTCAGGCGCGCGCGCAAGGCGCGAAAGTCCCGCGTCCCGCCGGCCCGGGCCAGCAGGGCCCGAAAGCGGGCTGGTTCTTCCGCTGGATCCGGATTGCCGGGCACGGCGACTTTCAGGATCTGCGAGAGGTCCTGCTGCAGCACCCAGGCCTCCTCCAGGGCAGTCAGGTCGGCGGGATCGGCCAGGCCGGCGGCGCGGCAGGCGGCCAGAGCCTCGCCGGTATGGCGCACCAGCGGCCCGCCCGCCTCGGCCGCGATCAGCTGCAGGAACTGGGCGGCGAACTCGATATCCACCAGGCCGCCCGGCGACAGTTTGAGGTCCCAGAACCCTGTCGGCGGCCGCTCCTTCTCCATCAGGGTCCGCATGGCCCGCACATCGGCGGCGACGGCGGCGCGGGGCCGGGGTCGGCGCAGGGCCTCGCGAACCAGCGCCCCCACCTCGACGGCGAACGACGGACTGCTCGCCCAGGCCACCCGCGCACGGGTCAGGGCCAAAAGCTCCCAGGTCTCGGCATGGCCCGCATAATAGTCGGCAAAGCCGGCGGCGCTGATGGCGATGGAGCCGTCGGCCCCGAACGGGCGAAGTTTCATATCCACTTCATAGAGCCCGCCCTCGGCCGTCGGCGCCGACAGGGCCGAGACCAGACGGTGGGTGAAGCGGCCATAGAAGGTTTCGGCCCACCAGCCTTTGCCGGCCGAGACCGCGCCCTCCTGGGCCTTGTACACAACCACCAGGTCCAGGTCCGAGGTGGCGGTCATCTCGCCCGACCCGCATTTGCCCAGGGCCAGCACCGCGACGTCGCCCACGAAGCGCCCGCCCAGCCGCTCGGTCTCGGCCAGGGCGGCCGGGGCCAGCACGTCCAGACATCCCTGGGCCAGGGCGGTGAAGGCAGGGCCCGCCTCTGCGGCGGCGGCCATGCCGGCCATCAGCTGTACGCCGATCCGGAATGTCTGCTCGCGATGGGCGCGGCGCACCGCGTCGATCACCGCCTCGAAACCCTCAGCCAGCGCTGCGGTCGCCTTGACCGCCGCCTCGATCTCGCCGGGCGCGGCCGGCGCAAAGAAACCGGCGTCGAGCAGGGCGTCCAGAGCGGCCGGCCGGCGGGCCAGCGCCCCGCCCAGCTGCGGCGCCAGGGCCAGCACATCGACGATCAGCTGGAACAGCCTGGGCTGGGCCAGGAACAGGGACTGGACCTGAACGCCCGAGTTCAGGCCCGCGAAAAAGACCTGGAAGCGCTGAAAGGCCGCGTCCGGCGCGCCGCTGTCGTGGGCCGCTTCCAGCAGACGCGGCGCCAGGCGGGTGAACAGCTCGCGCCCCCGTTCGCTGCGCGTCGCCGGTATGTGCCCGTGGTGCCACGCGCGGATCGCGGCGGCCACCCTGGGCGGATCGGAAAAACCCATGCGTTTGAGGGTATCCAGGGTTTCGGGGTCGTCCTCCACGCCCGTGAACACCAGACTGCCGAACCGCGACGACAGGTCCTCATCCTCGGCGAACAGTTCGCCGTACCGGCGGTTGACACTGACCAGCAGCTTACGGACCCGCGCATCGAAGGCGCGCAAGGTCGCGTCCCCCGCCAGGGCCGCGATTCGCCGCCGCTCAGGATCGGCTTCCGGAAGCTTGTGGGTCTGCAGATCGGCGATCATCTGCACGCGGTGCTCGAGCTCCCGCAGCGTCGCATAGCTGACGGTCAGCTCGCAGGCGGTTTCCGGCGCAACCAGACGCGCCGCGGCCAGGGCGGCCAGGGCATCGACGGTGCGGCTGGACCGCAGCGAAGGATCGCGTCCGCCGTGGATCAGCTGCTGGGTCTGGGCGTAGAACTCGATCTCGCGGATGCCGCCGCGACCCAGTTTCAGGTCCGCGCCGCGCGGATCCAGGCGCTCGTCGACCTTGTGAACGTGGATCTGACGTTTGATGGAATGGATGTCCTCAATGGCCGCGAAGTCGAGATTGCGCCGCCAGATGAAGGGCTGCAGTTCGCGCAGGAACGCCGCGCCGCGCGGGATGTCGCCGGCGCAGGCGCGGGCCTTGATGAAGGCCGCCCGCTCCCAGTTCTGGCCCAGCGACAGATAGTAGTCGAAGGCCGCGTCCACCGGCACGGCGACCGGCGTGGCGCTGGGATCGGGCCGCAGGCGCAGGTCGACGCGAAACACATAACCGTCGGCATCGCGCGCCTGCATAACCCGGGCGACCGTCTGGGTCAGGCGGATCGCAAAGGTCTGCGGCTCAATCCCCGGCGCCAGGCGCAGGGCGTCCGGCTGGTAGAAGACCGAATAGTCGATGTCCGAGGAATAGTTCAGCTCAAAGGCGCCGTACTTGCCCATGGCGATGCAGAAATAGCCGGGGACCGGTCCCGCTTCTCCTGCCCCCAGTTCGGCAAGCCGGCCGGCGGCGACTTCGTCCCTGGCGGCGGCCCGCAGCGCGGAGGCCAGCGCTGCGTCGGCGAACCGGGTCAGGGCTCCGGTGACCTGATCCAGGTCCCACACCCCGCCCAGATCGGCCAGGGCGGTCAAAAGGTGCGTCCGCGCTTTCAGACGCCGGAGGATGAGCGCGGTGTCCGCGATACCGGCGCCGTCCGCGGCGGCCATGGTCTGCGCCAGAATAGCGGTCAGAACCTCGTCGGCCTCGCCCCGCAGGATCGCCGCCAGGTCCGCCGGCGTCCTGCGCGCCAGGCTGGCCAGATAGGGCGAGGCGGCGAAGACCGGGGCCAGAGCCGGCCAGGCGCCGCTCAGCGCTTCGCTCCAGCCGTCGCGGGCTGCGATCGGCTCCAGCACCGCCAGCAGCCGACCGGCCGGGGCGGCGGTGATCACAGGCCCGCACGGCCGCAATTCGGTCCAAAGGCTCATGACGCGACTATGCCTTGTCCTCAGGCGGAGGGCGAGGCGCAGAACAATCGTTCTGAAAAGCAAAACCCCGCTCCGACCAGGTCGAAGCGGGGTTGAGCTACCTGTACCTGGCGAGGTTAGCGGCCGGAGCGGCCGCCACCGCCAGCGCCACCTCGTCCACCACGGCCCGGGCCGGGCGTGGGCGCAGTGTCGCTGTCCTTGTCATCATCGAGTTGGATGATGATGGAGGCGGTATCTTCGCCACGGCGAACCACCATCAGCACGGTGTTGCGGCCCGCGGCGCGCTGGCTGGCTACCGCCGCCTGAACGTCGGAGGGTCTGGTGACGCCCTTGCCGGCAGCCCGTTCGATGACGTCGCCCTTCTTGAGCTGACGAGCGATGGGCTTGGTGCGGTCCACGTCCACCACCACAACGCCGGTGATGCCCGCGGGGATATCGTAGTCCTTGCGCGCCTGCTCATCGATGACGCCCAGCTCAAGGCCGATCACCGTCGGACCGGGGATCCGGTCGGGGGTCGCGCCTCTGCCGCCACGGCCGGGGCCGCCGCGTCCGGGAGTCTGGTCGCCATTCAGCTCAGCCTGGGACGGACGAACGCCCGACTTGACGTTGAGTGTGATGGTCTTGCCGTCGCGCAGCACTTCCAGGCGCAGATTGTCGCCCGACTTGCTGGCCGCGACCGCGCGGGTCAGGGCCGTGGCGTCAGCGATCTTGGCGCCGTTCAGCGTCAGGACCACATCGCCCTGCCTCAGGCCCGCCTTTTCCGCCGGGCCGTCTTTGACGACCTCGTCGACATAAGCGCCGCCGCTGCCGGCAGGGAAGTCCTGGCCATTGGCTTCGGCCAGATCCTTGTCGTAGGCGATGATCTTGGCGCCCAGATAGCCGCGGGTGATCGAGCCCTTCTCGATCAGCTGTTTGGTGACGCCCTCAGCGATGGTCGCGGGAATGGCGAAGCCGATGCCTACCGAACCGCCGGCCGAACCGGGCGAATAAATGACCGAGTTGATGCCGATGACCCGGCCGTAGACGTCAAAGGTCGGGCCGCCGGAGTTGCCCTTGTTGATCGCCGAGTCGATCTGCAGGAAGTCGACAAAGGTCGAGGACGGATCGTCCAGGGTGCGGTTGTAGGCCGAGACGATGCCGGCTGTGGCCGTGCCGCCCAGGCCGAACGGGTTGCCGATCGAGATCACCCAGTCCCCGACGCGCGGCGTGGCCGAGTTCTCGAAATTGACGAACGGGAAGTTGCGGCCTTCGACCTTGAGCACGGCCAGGTCGGTGGCTTCATCCTTGCCGACGACCGTCGCCTTGAGCTCGCGCTTGTCGGTCATCTTGATCGTGATGTCGGTGGAATCCTCGATCACGTGGTTGTTGGTGACGATGTAGCCGTCCGCCGAAATAAAGAATCCTGACCCTTCGGCCGTGGCGTCCTCGGTCTGGTCGCCGTCGTCGCCGCCGTCATCGGGCGCGCCGAAGATGCCGGGCGGAATGCCGGGAAACTGGCGCTGCAGTTGCTGAGCGGCGTTGGGGACGGGCACCTTGGCCTTGACTACGATGGAGACCACCGCCGGCGAAACCCGCTCGAAAATGTCTGCGAAGGACAGGGGCGCGCCGGGAGGCGGCTGGAAAATCGGGGCGGTTGACGCCTTGGTCAGCTCCATGTGCGAGCCGGCGCCTGGAAGCTGGATGACGCCGGATGAACCGGCCCATGCTGTGACGGCGACACAGGTCGCGGCGACAACCCCGGTGACGATGCCCGTTCGGATCGACGAGCTTTTCCTTTGCGCGGTCATTTTTTCCTTCAAAACCATGACCCTAGCCCGGCAGGACGAGGGACGTTTTCAACCTAATTAGGCAGAATATGCGGCAACGCCAAGAGCTTCGCACACATCACGCCAATTACAGCCCTTTACGTGCCAGTCTGGCGCATGGTGAGGCCGAAGTTTGACCCAATGGTGTCAAGCCGGGCCAACATCTTTCGTCTCTGTTTCTAATGCCTTAAGTGCGGCGAGTTCCTCGGGCGAAAGATCGGTCTCGAGCGGGGCCGAACGCCGGCGTCTCAGCACCAGAAATCCCAGTCCGACCAGCACGATCAGAAAAGGTCCGCCCCAGAGAATGGCTGTGGCCGGCGTCAGGCGCGGCTTGAGCAGGATAAAGGGCCCGTAGCGGGCGTACATGTAGTTCTTGATGTCGGCGTCGGTCTTGCCGGCGCTGATCTGCTGGCGAACCAGCATGCGCATGTCGTGGGCGATGTCGGCCTCTGACGCGCCGATGCTCTCATTCTGGCAGACAACGCAGCGGAACTGTTCGAACAGGTCCTCGGCGCGCTGTTCCTGGACCTTGTTAGGCAGCTGGTCGGACGGATCATCCGTCGCCGCCGTCAGCAGAACCGCCGCGAACGCCGCCGCGATGACAAGGCCCAGTTTCTTCATGCCGGCTCTGCCTTGGGCGCGCCGACCGGCTTGACCTTGCGGGCCACGCCAAGACGCAGGCGGCGGTCGGACAGAGAGGTTATCCCGCCCAGCGCCATCAGCAGCGGACCCAGGAAGACCAGGGTCGCCAGCGGATTGACGTACCCGGTGACCAGCCATTGCGACTTGCCGCCGGCGTCTTCACGCCGCTCGCCCATCGAGATGTAGACGTGGCTGAGGCCCTGATAGCAGATCGCCACTTCCGAGGTGGTGTTGCCGCTGGCTGGATAGGTGCGCCGCGCCGGTTCGGCGTTGCAGATGGGCGAACCGTTCCTTGTGATGGCGATCTGGGCCCGGTCGGCTACATAGTCGGGGCCGTCAACCCGCGAAACGTCGTTGATCTTCAGGCTGTAGACGCCCACCGTCATGACGTCGCCAGGCACGATCAGCTTGCTGGCCTCGACCTTGCCGCCCAGCTCGACGCAGGCGCCCAGCACGAAGACGCCTAGGCCAAGGTGGGCCAGGGTCATCCCCCAGGCGCCGCGCGGCAGCCCCCACAGACGGCGCAAGGATTCGGCCGGCGAGGCGCGTCCTGCTCGCGTGCGCTCGGCCAGTTCGGTCAGGGATCCGACGATCAGCCAAAGGCCCAGGCCGCAGCCCATGGCCGCAAGCGCGTGCTTGGGACTGACGAAGGCGTAGCCGGCGATGGCGGCGATCCCGGCGGCGATGGCGGCGAAAGACAGCCTTTGCAGCGCGCCCCGGACGTCGCCGCGCTTCCAGGCGATCAGCGGACCTGCCGGCAGGATAATCAGGGCGACGCCCATGATGGGCCCGAAACTTAAGTCGAAATACTGCTTGCCCACCGAGATCGATTTGCCGGTGATCGCCTCGTAGATCATCGGATAGAGGGTGCCGAACAGCACCGCCGCCGTGGCCGCGGCCAGGAACAGGTTGTTCAGCAGCAGGGTCGTCTCGCGGCTGACCGGCGCATAGACGCCGCCGCCCACGAACTTGGGCGCGCGCCAGGCGAACAGCGTAAAGCCCGCTCCCGCAGCCAGGCCCATGATCGACAGCAGGATGATGCCGCGGGTCGGGTCCACGGCGAAGGCGTGCACGCTCATGATCGAGCCGGAGCGGACCATGAAGGTGCCAAGCATGCCGAAGCTGAAGGCGCAAAGGGAAAGGAACACCGTCCAGCCCTGCATGGCGCCGCGCTTTTCGGTGACGATGGCCGAGTGCAGCAGGGCCGTTCCGATCAGCCAGGGCATGAAGCTGGCGTTCTCGACCGGATCCCAGACCCACCAGCCGCCCCAGCCCAGTTCGTAATAGGCCCAGAACGAGCCCAGGGTGATGCCGCAGGTCAGCAGACTCCACGCCGCCAGGGTCCATGGCCGCACCCAGCGGGCCCAGGCCGCATCGACCTTGCCCTCGATCAGGGCGGCTACCGCAAAGGAAAACACTACCGAGAACCCGACATAGCCGAGGTAGAGCATGGGCGGGTGGAAGGCCAGGCCCGGGTCCTGCAACAGCGGATTGAGCGAGGCGCCCTGAACCGGCGGACTGAGCAGATGGGTGGCCGGATCGATCACCCGCAGGAAGGGGTTGGAGGCGAA
This sequence comes from uncultured Brevundimonas sp., assembly GCA_964543805.1. Taxonomy (GTDB): domain Bacteria; phylum Pseudomonadota; class Alphaproteobacteria; order Caulobacterales; family Caulobacteraceae; genus UBA5005. The sequence continues at coordinate 3,963 of CAZJBC010000031.1, read as the reverse complement.
CAGGGTGTAGCCAATGAACAGGGTTCCCAGCCAGCCTTGGGTGGCGACCGTCAGGGTCTTCAGCCGCCAGGGCAGATTGCGCCCCGTCAGCGCCACCACCGCGCCGAACGCCGTCAGCGCCAGGATCCACAGCACCATCGAGCCTTCGTGGCTCGCCCAGGATCCGGCGATCTTGTACATCAGCGGATTGTCGATGTTCGAATGCTCGGCGACGTTGGTGACAGAAAAGTCCGAGCGCAGGAACGAGGTCACCAGACAGCCGAACACCAGGGCCACCGACAGGAAAGCCGCGCCCGCCGCGCCTTCGCCGGCGCCGCGCAACAGGGCCGAGCCGCGGATGCGGGCGGTGACTGACAGGCCGACCTGGGCGATCGACAGCGCGAAAGCAAGGGCCAGTGCGAAGGTGCCGAGTTCAGCGATCATGGCTTGGGCGACTCTTTTCCGTAGTTCGCCGGACTAGCGGCGGACGGCTGATAGCGCGGCGGCGGCGCCCCCTGGCCCCGCCATTCGCCGTTCTCTTTCAACGCCTTTTCCAGTTCGCGCGGCATGTAGGTCTCATCGTGCTTGGCCAGTACCTGGACAGCCTCGAAGACGCCGCCCGGCTTGAAGGAGCCCTTGGTGACCACGCCCTGGCCCTCGCGGAACAGGTCGGGCAGTTCGCCCTTATAGATGACCTTGTCGCTGGCGACAGTGTCGGTGACGACGAACTCGACCGAGCCGTCAGGATGGTGCGCCACGCTGCCGGCCTGGACCAGGCCTCCCAGTTCGATGGTGCGGCCCAGCTTCGGGTGCGCCTTGGCCGCCTGGGTCGGGGTCATGAACAGCGAGACTGAATCGCCCAGAGCATAGAAAACCAGCCCTGCGGCCACGGCCAGCACGATGCCGGCGGCGGCCACGATCGCCAGCCGGCGTCTCGCCTTCCTTGATTTCGGCAGCCAGGCCATCGTTGCTCTAATCCTTGACCTTCATTGTGGCGGCGGCGCGACGGTGGTCGGCGCGGCGTTGATCGTGGCCAGCGCCTGGGGCTGATCCTTGAAATAGCGGCGGGCGTCGGCCAGAGCCTCGTTCAGCTTGGCCTGATCTCCCAGCACGGCGTACGCGCGAATCAGACGGGCCCAGCCGTCCGGATCATCGGGATTGGTTTTCAGCCGCTCGGCCAGACCGTGGACCATGGCCAGAACATTCGGCGGGGCGTTGGAATTGGGGACGACGGACTCGCCCTTTTCCACCGAGGCGATCTCGGCCGACACCTGGTCACGCTGATCCGGTGAAAGGTCGGGCAACAGCGCCTTCAGGGCGGCCAGGCCTTGCTGGACCCTGCCCTTCTTGATGTCGTCGTCGGCCAGCAGAAAGCGCGGCCCGATGGCCTTGGGATCGAGCGTCAGGGCCTTTTCAAGCGACCTGCGCGCATCGGGCGTCACAGCGCCCTGGGCCAGTTCGACCTGGGCCTGGCCCAGATGGTCCCAGGTCTCGGCCTCGTTGGGGGCAAGCTGCGCCGAACGTTCAAGATTGCGCTCGGCGGCGATCACATTGCCGGCGCGCATCTGCATGTCGGCCAGAAAGGCCAGCAGGCCGGGATCGGGCGCCTTGCCTGCCCGGGCGTCCTGGTCCTTGCGGTCTTCCAGCAGGGCGACAACCTGCGGAATATCCAGGCTCTGCGCCGGCATGGCCTTCCAGGCGGCGAGGCGTTTGGCGAAGGGCTGGTCCGGCATGCCCGGGTGGCCGACCAGCAGATAGATCGCCACCGCGAAGACGCCGGTCAGCAAGGCGACTCCGCCGACAAATGTCCGGGCGCCCGGCGGCGCCGGCGTTTCAAGGGTCGGATCATCCTCGCCCAGCAGGCGTCGGGCGGCCTCGGCGTAGGCGGATTTCCGCTCCTCCTCGCCCAGCAGGCCGCGGGCGGCCATGTCGTCGATTTCCGACAGCTGACGGCGATAGACTGCGCGCGAGGGGTCCAGCGCCACGGCGACCGGGCGGGCTGCAAAGGCTGCAATCAGGCCAAGGGCGACGGCCGTGGCGAGGACGGCCGCGATCCAGAAAGTGATCATGAGGCGCTTGCTAGCCTATCGCGCGGAATTCCGCGAGCAGATTAGGTCAGGCCGCGGCGCGCCGCCGCACGATCTGGGCCGCCTTGTCATCGCGGTAAAGACCGATGAGCGTGGCGGCGATTTCCATGTACTCGGCGGCCCGTTGCGGCTCTTCCGGCGCCTCGCCGCGCAGGTTGTCGAGCACATCATCGACATAGTGGTCCAGACGGTCGTCAATCATCTCGATGACCTTGCCGCGCAAGGACGCAAATCCGCCCGCCTGGGACGGGCCGCGCGAGCGTTCAAGGAATGCCATCATGGCCTCGGCCCGCGTCACGGCGGCCGGATCTGGATCCTGGGTGAACACGGGCGAGCCGCGCAGGCTTTTGCCATGCCGGGCGGCCTTGAGCGGCAGGGCGGCGGCCACGGCGTCGTCGACCTTTCTCAGAATGGTCTCGGCCTTTTTTCCGAACAGCCCCTTCTGCTTGATGATCCGCATGCCCCACGGACCATCCTTCTTCAGGTCAATTGTAATCTCGAATTCGGTGATCTCGGCCACTGCGCGGATCAGGCTGGCCGCGGCCGCATAGCCGGCTTCGACGCCGCCCTGCGGGTCAAAGGCTGCGAACTCGTCGACCCGGCGGTCGATGTCGTCCAGCACCCGCTCGCACACGTCGCGCAGTTCCGAGCCGTGCAGGAAGCGATCGGTGGGCCGCTCGTGGATGGCGGTGATCAGTCGCAGGATGAGCCACGGCTCGTCCAGACGCGACGCCAGAACCTCAAGCAACCGCGGGCCCGCATCGGGCGAGATGGCGGCGGCGTCGCGATAGGCCAGGCGCACGGCGGCGGCCCGCTCTTCGGTCATTCGCGAAACCCAGTCTGTCAGCTTGGCCATGGCCTCGCGGCTCAAGGGCGCCAAGTCCAGGAACGAGGCCACTTCGCCCGCGCCGCCCGGCGAGGCCTGTTCCAGCACGGCGGCCGCGGCGGCGTAAGGCGTGCCGGCGGGCGCGCGAAGGCCCGAGGCGGCGGCGGAACAAAGGGTGTCAAAAACGGGCGCTGCATCCTGATCTTCGGATTGCAGGGCAGTGGCGACGGCCAGCGAGACCTGATCCGGCAGGTCGATCTTCAAGGCCTTCCACAAAAGGGCGATGGTCTGACCTGGCAGGGCGTTGCCAGCGGCCTCACGGCCGGGCGAGGCGCAAAGACCGGACAGCGGGGCGAATGTCATTCGCCGGGCGCGACGTTCGCCAGCCTCGGCGCTGACCAGATCACGGATGGCGGCCATGGGTCCGGAGCTTCCGGCCTCGGCGGCCAGGGCCATGTCGAGGCTGCGGATCGCCGCGTCCGGCGCCGTTTCGATCAGAGTCGTAATGATCTGCATCTGGCTGGCGGACAGACCCGGCATGCTCTTTCCCCGACAGGACCCGCGCCCCAGTGTTCCGGGGTGTCCTGTCGTTTACCATGAACGAGCGGAGTTAAGGCTTTGCAAAAGACGGACGATCTTCCCCTCCGGCGTCCATGCGCCGCATGGGCGCCTTCAGGTATCGGCGCTGGGCAGGGTAAGGTCGACCCGCAGGCCGCCAAGGTTCGAATCGCCCAAAACGATGCCGCCGCCATAGGCTCGAGCCAACTCATCGACGATGGAAAGGCCAAGCCCGGTGCCGGGCGTTTCTTCGTCAAGGCGCGCACCGCGCTTGAGAACCTCGCTGCGGCGGTCGGCCGGCAGGCCCGGGCCGTCGTCCTCGACGGTGAGCCCGAACATGCCTGCGCCGCGCGACTCGACCGTGACCCGCACCTTGCCGGCGCTCCATTTGCAGGCGTTTTCCAAGACATTGCCGGCGATCTCCTGCAGGTCCTGACGCTCGCCGCGGAAGCCCAGGTCGGACGGGCAGGTCCAATCAATGGCGATCTTTCGATCCTGGTGGATGCATTCGAG
>CAZJBC010000030.1:0-15906 GCA_964543805.1 uncultured Brevundimonas sp. | reverse complement strand
CATCGACGATCTCGCCCAGGTTATGCGGCGGGATGTTGGTGGCCATGCAGACGGCGATGCCGCCCGAGCCATTGACCAGCAGGTTCGGAATCCGCGCCGGCAGGACGACCGGCTCCTGCTCCTTGCCGTCGTAGTTTTCCTTGAAATCGACAGCGTCCTTGTCGATGTCCTCGAGCAGGGCCTCAGCGGCCTTGGTCATGCGGCATTCGGTGTAGCGCATCTGTGCGGGCGGATCGTTGTCGATCGAGCCGAAGTTGCCCTGGCCGTCGACCAGCAGCAGACCCAGCGAAAACGGTTGGGCCATGCGGACCAGGGCGTCATAGACCGACTGGTCGCCGTGCGGGTGCAGCTTGCCCAACACGTCGCCAACGACACGGGCCGATTTCGAATAGGACCGGTCCGAACCCATGTTCAGCTCGTGCATCGTGTAGAGAATGCGGCGGTGCACAGGTTTCAGGCCATCACGCGCGTCCGGCAGGGCGCGGGAGACGATCACGCTCATGGCGTAGTCGAGGTAACTGCGCTTCAGTTCCGTCTCTATGAAGATCGGCTCGACATCGCCGCGTGCCGCGGGGATCGGTGGTGTTTCGTCGTCGGTCAAAGGAAATAAAGCGCTTTCAGCCGTGGAATCGGGAGCGTATCTTGCTCCCTGTTGTTAGCATCTGCGGAGGCCGGGTGCAAAAGAACCGGGCTATGGGGGACTTCAAATGATCAATCGCAAGACTTTGTTCCTGTTGGGTGGCGCAGGCGTGCTGGGCGTTGCGCTCGCCGCCGCCGTGGCGGTTCAGGCCCAGCCTCCGGCGACCGCCCCGAAGGCCGCGGCGCCCGCGCCCTTCGCATCGACCACCATGAGTTTTGAGGTCAAGGACGCCAGCGGCAAGGTGCTGGGCAACGGCCGCATTCTGCAGGGCAACGAAGGTCAAGTGCCGGGCGTGGTTCTGCACCTGGAACTGACCGGCCTTGCGCCAGGCTGGCACGGCATGCACTTCCACAACAAGGGCGACTGTTCGGCGGCCGACTTTACCTCCGCCGGGCCTCACATCTCCATGACCACGCCGGTGGTCCACGGCTTCTTCATGGACAAGGCGAACGATTTCGGTGATTTGCCGAATATCTACGCCGACGCGACCGGCTCGGTGAAGGTCGAGGTGTTCTCGCCTTTCGTCACCGTCTTCCCGCGCGGCGGCGATGGGCGCCCGGGTCTCTACGACGCCGACGGCTCGGCCCTGGTGATCCACGCCAATGCTGACGACTACCACACCCAGCCGATCGGCGGCGCAGGCGGCCGCATCGCCTGTGGTGTGATGAAGCGGTAGCCGCGCCCACGCAGTCCATCCACGGCAGTGACGCATCGCTCGCGCAATCGTGTCACCGCACGTCGTGATTGCATTTCGGCGCTATTCCCCTATCCTCGCGTGCTCACGGGGGAAGGCGTCATGAGCGATATTCCGGGGCTGATTGCCGCCATAGGCGCGCTGGGACTGGCCGCCTATGGCCTGGTTGACGGATCGAAGGCCTTGTGGGGCGGCCCGTCCCACTTCGGCTTTGGAACGATCCGCAAGGCTCTGAAGCCCTTTGAGTCCGCGCTCGATGGCGCCTTGGGGCAGGGAAAATGGATCGGCATGCTGAAGTCTCAATGGCTGGCTGGCCGGCCCAGCGATGAACAGAAGGCGATAGCGCGCTCCATGATCCGCCTTGGGCTTCGCCCGGAAGCAGCCGCTGACTTGGCTGTGGCGGGCCATGTCGATGCGGACGACCTGAAAGCCGCGGTCGAAAAACTCACCTCAGGGAAAAAGCTTTCAGATCCAGATCTCAATGTTCTGGGCCGTGTCGACGCCTCGGTGGACATGATCCTGGACGCCGCGTTCGAGCGCGCTGACGCTCAGTACAAGAACGCGGCGCGCCTGCTGGCGGGCGTAATCGCAGTCGTCATCGCGATCTGCGCCGAGATTGCTATGGACGGCGCCTCCCTGACCGGAATTGGCAAGGCCGTCCTGATCGGTCTCGTGGCCGTGCCGATCGCTCCCATGGCCAAGGACCTCAGCACGACATTTTCCGCGGCGGCGCGCGCCCTTGCGGCGGCGAAGGGCTGAGTCTTGACCATCTTTCTGAATCTTCGCACAGCCTCGACCGGCGGCGCCGTCGCCGCTGGCTTTCCCTTCGTCGAGGGGAACGGCCTGGTCGATCGACTGGCCATGTCGCCCATCGCTCCGGAAGAGGTCGTGAGGCGTTCCGAAGGCCGCGACATCCTGTTCGCGGTCCACGGTTTCAACGTCGACCGCAAAAAGGGTATTCACCTGTACTCGCGTCTGGAACAGGCGTTGCAGGGCCTTGAATCGACCGCGCTGATGATCGGTGTTTTGTGGCCGGGCGACTTCTGGATTCCGGCCGTGAACTATCCGTGGGAATTCAGTGACGCAGTCACCTGCGGAAATCGGGTCGCCCAATTCGTCAAGGCCCACCTCGACGGCAAGAATATTGCCTTCGTCTCCCACAGCTTGGGCGCGCGTGTGGTTCTACAGGCGCTGAAAACCCTGCCGGATCGACCCACGATACCGGCTGCCATGGGCGCCGCCGCGGTTGACGACAACTGCCTGTCAACTCAACAATATCAATCGGTTCTGAGCGACAAAAGCCGTATCGGCGTTCTGGCCTCCCGCAAGGATCAGGTTCTGCGCGTTGCCTATCGTCTGGGCGACTGGGTCTCAGACGCCATTCTGGGCGACGATGATGCGCCGGGCAACCAGGCCCTGGGCTATCACGGGCCGCGCCCCCGCGACGGGCGGATCGACTACGGACAGATCAATCCAACGGCCAACAACGGCCTCGGATATGGACACAATGACTATTTTCCTTCGCCAGATTTGAAGGTCGGCGATGGGGCGGCGGGGAACAGCATTCGCTTCTTGTATGAGGCGTTACGCGGCGCCCAACATTCGTCGAACCCCGCCGACTGGACCTAAGCCCTAGAACGGAATCTCGTCGTCCAGATCGGCCGGGAAGCTTTCCTTCGGGCCAGAGCCGCCGGCTTTCTGGAAGCCGCCGCCACCGCCGCCGCCGCCATAGCTGTCGCCGTAGTCGCGTCCGCCGCCGCCGCCTTCGCTCTTGCCGTCGAGCATGGTCAGTTCGCCGCGGAATTTCTGCAGCACCACTTCGGTCGAGTACTTTTCAACGCCCGCATTGTCCGTCCATTTGCGGGTCTGAAGGCTGCCTTCGATGTAAACCTTGGCGCCCTTCTTCAGGTAGTTTTCCGCGACCTTGGCGATGTTTTCGTTGAAGATCACCACCCGGTGCCATTCGGTCTTTTCCTTGCGCTCGCCCGAGGCCTTGTCGCGCCACTGTTCAGAGGTGGCGAGAGTCAGGTTGGCGATCTTTTCGCCCGAAGGAAGCGTGCGGATTTCCGGGTCCTTGCCCAGGTTACCGATCAGAATGACCTTGTTGACGCTGCCCGCCATGATTTCATCTCTCCGAAATGCCGCCCCGATCGGCGGCTCTGCGCTCAATTGCGTCCGGACTGAAGGCCGGACGCCACCCATAGTTTGTTCTTTTTTTGTTCCCGTCAATCCCTATTGCGGCACCGCCGCCGGCATGACCAGGCTGCCATTGTAGCGGACCAGCAGCAGAAACCGCGTGCCTTCGAGACGATCGCTGGTGAAGATTCCGTCCGCGGTCAAAAATACAAAGTGTCCCTGGAAGATGCCAGTCACGTCGCCTTGGGCCGAGCCCAGGCGCTCCAGATTGAGCCGCATCCTTTCCAGCTGAGCCGCGCAATGCTCGATGTCCGCGAGATCACGCGCAATGACGTCGAAGCGCCGAGTCTTGTCGTCGCCGCGCATCACATAGCAGACGCCCTTTTCCGACGGCGCGGCGATCTGCGGCGCGCCGCAGCCGGCCAGCGCCGCCAGGGCGGCCAGGGATGACAGGCAGGCAATGGCTTGTTTCATCATTCTAGAACGCCGGAATGGAGCAGTTGGCGCCCTGGGTGACCAGGGTGCGGAAATTGCGATTGTCGGGCGACTGTTCAATGCGGCCCGGAACCAGCCGCAGGGTCTGTTCACCCCAGCGACCATAGGTCGCCCCGCCGGCCTTTTCGCAATGACCCTCGAACAACTGCTGCACGCAGGTCTCGATGGTCATGTCGCTCAGGCGGGCCCAATCGTGGTCGGCGTAGCGCCAGCAGGCGGCGACCGGGCCCCGTGGCGCGGCAGGGGTTAAAGCAGGCGTGTTGGGCGGCGGGACAATCGCCGCGGGACCGGATGAACTCTGCATCGTCAGCTTGCCGATGTCGTCGCCCTTTTTTTCTTCCGGCGGCAGCGGCGACAGCGCCGCGCCCGGCTGTCCGTAGGCCAGTTCGCCGCTCTGATCGATCCCGACATCCAGCTGTCCGCTGGCGATCCCATTGCGCTCAGCGCACTTGGCGTGAGTGGTCATGCCGATTGACTGGCCGTTCACGTAGCAGGGCAACTGACGGGTCTCGTCAATCTTGCTGTCGTTGTGGCCAACCTCGACGATAAGCGAGCCATGGGATGGCACGGTCGCATCCTTGTCGCCGCCTCCGCCCAGCTTGAGGGCCAGGCCGACGGCCACGATCAGGACCACGGCGACGATTGCGCCGATGACTAGCCGCCGATCCTGGGGAAGGTTCATCCGCCTTGGCTAAACCGCACTGCGAAGGCTGGCAAGGACGAGGTTCAGAACCCTTGATTCAATCGGTCCAGACCGGCCTGATAGTTGGCGATCTGGGCCTGCAGATAGGCGGGGACCGGGCCGGCCGAACCAGCGGCCGGCTGGGTGGACGCAGGTGTGGCCGCCGCTACCAGGTCGCGATAGGCCGAGCGGATTTTTGACAGCGATGCGGCGATCACCGTCTGGGCGTTTTTGACCGCATCGGGCGTTGACAGGTTGATGTTCATGTCCAGGCCCAGGCCATAGACATTCCCGCCCGGCGCGGTCGAGACCGAGGTTCCGTTGACGACCTTGGTGTTGCGGACCACGCCCGGGGCCAGGCCAAGGGCCGGCAAGGCGTTCTTGCTGCCGGCGCCCTGCATGATCTCAACCGTGGTGTTGTCGTTCAGCGGGCTGATCTTGAGCACGTGGCCCGTGCCGTTCGAGACCACCGAGACCTTGGCGCTGAACCCCGTGGCTCGCTGAATCTTCGCCGCCAGGGTGGCGTAGGTCTCGGCCGGGTCGATGGTGATGGTGGTGGGAACCGAGCCTTCCTTGACGCGGATCTGGAACTGGTCGCCCGGACGCACCGAGGTGTTGGTGACCAGCAGATCAGAGCCGGCGTAGTTCAACGTCCCCGACGGCAGTCCGAACTTGTCGAGCGCACTGGCCCCGCTGGTGTCGACAGCGATGGTCGTGCCGGTGGCGATGCCGTCCTTGCCAGTGATGCGCTGGGACGAGACGACCGCGCCGCTGGCGACGTTCAGCTGCGCCATGTAGCCGTCCTTCTGGCCGATGGCGGTCAGACCGGGCAGGTCTGCGCCGGCCGATCCGGTCAGGTAGACGTTTCCATTGGCCTCGGCCATGCCGTTCACCGTGTTGTCTCCCGTACCGCCGTAATAGGCCAGCGCATCCTGCGAGGTGTTGGTCAGGTCGGTCGAAATCGACGCGGCGAACGCGTCCATGCCGGCGTCATAGGCGCGGGTGACGTTGCCGACGGCGAGCGCGCCGTTGCGGGTCGAGCCGGCGACATAGAACTGGCCCCCGTCTTCCTTGAGGCCGGCGATCGTGCCGCCCTGCAGATCGCCCAGATTGCGCACCGCGCCCGCGGTCAGGGTAGCGCTGGAAACATAGCTGGTGACCGTGGTTTTGTCCGCCGCGCCGGGCGTGGCCAGCTGGGTCGAGGTGGAGTTGGTGACCGTGCCGTCCGTCAGAGTATCGACATTTATGTTCAACATGCCCGACGCCCATGTCTTGGTCGTGCGGGTCTGGTTTTCCGAGACGTTGAAACTGCGCAGGACCGCCTGGCCGTTTTCGCTGCCGGCGACGGTCACCGTCGAACCGTCGACGACGATGCCAGCCGGCGCGTCGTTGCCCGAGGTGCCGTATTGCTGGGTGAACAGGGTCTTGGGCGCTCCGGTGTCGCTGGTCGAGATCGCGGTCAGGTAGCTGTCCCATCCGCCCGAGGCCGTCGCGCCCGGCAGAGCCGACTGGGTGCGGCCGGCGACGTAGACAACGCCGTCCGACCCAAAGGTCACGGCGGTGGCCTCGTCGTTCTGCAGCGCCCCGCGCCGCTGGGTCCAGGTCTCGTTGCCCGAGCTGTCATAGAGGGTGACAAAGCTGTCGGATGCGCCCGAGGCCGTCGAGGAGTTGATCGGCCCGTTGGTCGCTCCGTTCAGGTCGCCGGTGACCGATCCGGCCACCGCCACCTTGCCGTCCGACGAGACCGCCAGCGACAGGCCGCTGGCCGTGGACGAAGCGCCCAGGGTGCGGGCGTAGAGCAGCTTGCCGGCGCTGTCATAGCTGAGCAGCGCCGTGTCTTGCTTGCCGCTGATCGTCTGACCGTCGATGGTGCCGGTCACGTCGGCCAGGACGTAGAGATGTCCGTCCGGCCCGACCTGGCTGGCGTGAACCGAGCCGACGGTTCCATCGAAATTGCCGGACTGGATGCGGGTGTCGGGCGTTGTCGCGCCGGCCGGATCGATCTTCAGCAGGCTGTTCTGGATGACCGCGTCGTTGGTGGTCGGGTTCTTGTCCGGGTCGGGATTGCCGGCGCTGGTGGTGACATAGACCGCCGGCGTCGCCGCGGCCGAGAGGGTGACCTTTTCGGCGGAGTCGCCGTTGATCTGCAGGGCGAAGGCGTCGCCTACCGCCGGCAGGGTGATGGTCTTGCCGCCGGCTTGCACCGTGCGCGGCGCGGCGGTGGTGCGGTTGACAGCGAACCGCGTGGTTAGACCCGCGGCCTGAAGTTTCGAGTTTATCAAGTTGACAACATTACCCATTGTCCGCGGCGCGGCGCCGAGGTCATTGAGATCGACCGTTATGTTCGAGGTCACGCCGAGCCGCTTGACCGTGATGTTGAACGGCTGAGCGTCGGCAAAGGCCGGGACCGGGTCGGTGGTCTTGCCGGTAAACAGGGTCTGGGTGGTGTAGGTGTAATTGTTCTGCGGCGTGGACACCGCGCTGGTGTCGCTGAGAAAAGTCGAGCCGCTGGTCAGGCGCAGCTGGTCGAGTTTGAGCCCGTCGGCGTAGGACCCGACCTCGGCCATGCCGCGGTTGAAGGTGGTCTGCAGGCGCGCCAGGTCGCCCGAGCTCAGGCCAGGCGCCGCGGCTGAATCGGCCAGACCGCTCAGCGCGTCGAGCCCGTAGTAGAGCGAAAACAGCTTTTTGTAGTCGGCGCTGGCGCCGGGCAGTTCGAGCTTGGCGGCGCTTTCGTTGATGAATTTTCCGCCCAGCATCACCGCCTTGTCGAGCACAGGCGCCTGGGGCGCGCCCGAGCCCGAGGACCACGGCGCGGTCGGCGCATACTGCGGTGCGCCGCTGGAATTTGTCGGTGTCGCCGCAGATGTCCCCTGCCCTGAAGACGCGCCCGCGCCGACCGCGCCCAGCTTGGCCTGGTAGTAAGAAATCAGCAGATTGGGATCAAAGCTGACGGTCACGCAGGCAAACTCACGGCGCCGGACCGATTTCCGGCCCTGGGACTATGGCGCGCAAGCGAGAACACCAGGTTAAGGCGCACGATTTCCCGCGCCTTAACCCCCTATTTGAACAGGGACAGAATGACCTGCGGACCGGTGTTGGCGATGGACAGCGCCTGGGTGCCCAGCTGCTGCTGAACCTGCAGCGCCTGCAGCTTGGCGCTTTCGGTGGCCATGTCCGCGTCGACCAGGTTTCCGACCCCCGTATCGAGCACGTCGCTCAGCTTTGAAATGAAGGTGTTGTGGGCGTCGATCTGCTTGGCCTGAGAGCCTATGTCGCCCAGGGCCTGGTCAACATTGTTGAGCGAGGTGGTCAGGGCGGTCATGACGGCGGTGGCCGAGGTGACGGTGCCGATAGTCGAGGTCGAAGCCAGGGTAATGATCGAGCCGCCCAGACTCATGTCCTTCGTGGACAGGGTGATGAAGCCGGTGCCGTCGGCGTTGGCCAGAAAACGGGCGTCGGTCGGCATCGAGCCATCGAGAATATTGGCGCCGTCGAAAGTCGCCGAGCCGACCACCTGGGTGATCTGCCGCAGAAGCGATTGGTAATCGGCGTTGAGCGAACTGCGCGAGGTGGGATCCAGTGAAGGATCCATCGCCGCGACGACCTTTTCCTTGAGCTGCACCAACAGATCCGACACCGACCCGCCCGCGGTCAGCGACACCTGGGCGATGGAACTGGCCCGATCCAGGCTGTTCTTGACCGAACCCAGAGCGCCGATATCGGCTCTCTGACCCTGGGCTATGGACCAGATCGAGGCGTCATCCTTGGCGCTGGCGACCTTCAAGCCGGTCGAAATGCGCCCCTGCACGGCCGCCAGCTGATCATTCGTTGCGTTGAGATTTTGCAGCGCGATGAGCGCGGCTGAATTGTTGCTTACGCTGAGCGCCATTTTGGCCCCTTTTGGCTTCACGGATCGCGTCGACTCGACGGCCGTCTGTGTCCCAAAAGGTAAATGTCTATGGTGAGCGTATGGTTAACGCTTAAACGACAACAGGCCGCGCGCCGGCTGACGGCGACGGCTGAAACACCCGCGCGAGGCGGTGTTCGATCAGGCCTTGGCGGTGATTACCGCGCCGGCTTCGTAACTTTCGGCCTGCCTCAGGCGCAGGAGCTGTTCGTTCGGAAATTGCTGGACCACATCACCCGTCCGCCGATCGACAGTCTTGTAAACATAGGTGCCTGAAGCCTTGTCCTTTTCGATCACCAGCCGCAGATCCGCAGGATCCTGGGCCGGAGCATCCCTTCCGCTCTGCGCCGTACTGGCGGCCGGGGTCGACTTGGGCGGCAGGCCCAGGTCGGCTGAGGATGCAACAGGGCTAACCTTTGCGCTCATTTCTCCAATTGCGCCCGTCCCACGACGGACGCCTCCTTGAGTGAACCGCAAAGGCGGGAGCCGGATCAAACCAGCCCCCGCCCGTGCAGCTAAAGACGCAGGCCCCTTACGGAGCCTGCGCGCGCCAGCGTTCCTTAACGGAACAGGCTCAGCAGCGAAGACGTCGACTGGTTGGCGATCGACAGCGCCTGGACGCCAAGCTGTTGCTTGGTTTGCAGGGCTTGCAGACGAGCGCTTTCCTTGGCCATGTCAGCGTCGACCAGGTTGCTGACGCCCGTGTTGAGCGCGTCCTGGAGTTTGCCGACGAAGGTCAGGTGCGAGGCCAGAGCGTTGGACGAGGTGCCCAGCTTGGCGAGCGCCGCGCCGACGTTGGTCAGCGAGGTGGTCACCGTGGCGATCGCGGCCGTCGCGGTGGTCACCGTGCCGATCGTGGCCGTAGCCGCGAGCGTCACGATCGAGCCGCCCAGAGCGAGCGACTGAGCCGAAACGGTGATTTTGGAGGTGCCATCCGCGTTGGCCAGAAGCGCGATATCGGTAGCGCCCGACTTGATCAGATTGGAACCGTTGAAGTCGGAGTTCGTGATCGTCTTCGTGATCTGGTCACGAATGGACTTGAAATCTTCGTTCAGGGCCGAGCGGCTGGCCGAGTCCAGCGAAGAGTCAGACGCGGCGAGCGCCTTTTCCTTCAGCTGCGACAGCAGGTCGGAGACGGTTTGACCACCCGACAGAGCCACGTCGATCGTCGACTGCCCGCGTTGCAGCGAGGAAGTCACCGAGTTCAGGGCGTTGGCGGTGGCCGATTGCGACTGGGCGATGGCGTAGATGGCGCCATTGTCCTTGGCAGAAGAGACCTTCTTGCCGGTGCTGATGCGGTTTTGAACCTGCGCCAGTTCCGCTTGGGTCGCATTGAGGTTTTGCAGGGCGATCATAGCGCCCGCATTGGAGTTCACGGAATTGACCATGATGTAGTTCCTTCTTTCAAGGTGTCCGGCGCCATTTTGGCTACCGAGGGCGTTTTGCCCGGAAGGACTACAAGCAAGGGCGGGGCCAACCCGGCGATCTTTGCCGGCTCACTCAACTTACTGTTTTTACTTGATTATATGTTTGTTATCCATGGCCGGGCGGCAGGTTCTGCCCAGCAGATATCGGCCCGCGGCAAAATTTGCCGGGGCGAAGGGCCGCCGACCAGGGGCTCGCTTGCGCGAACGCCTGGCCGGCGCGCGACCTAACGGAACAGCGACAGAATTCCCTGGGTTGACTGATTGGCGATGGAGAGAGCCTGCACCCCCAGCTGCTGCTTCGTCTGCAGAGCTTGAAGCTTGGCGCTTTCCTTGGCCATGTCAGCGTCGACCAGGTTGCTAACGCCGGTGTCCAGGGCATCCTGGAGCTTTCCGACGAAAGTCATGTGACTCGCGAACGCCTTGGAGTCAGTGCCAAGACGCGCGAGCGCCGCTGTGGTGTTGGTCAATGAAGTTGTCACCGTGGCGATGGCGGCCGTAGCCGTCGTCACAGTGCCGATCGTCGCGGTGGCGGTCAGCGTGATGATCGCCCCGCCAAGGGCGAGGCTTTCCGCGCGGGCCGTGAGCTTTGCCGTGCCGTCCGAGTTGGCGATCGCCGCAATGTCCGTCGCGCCGCTTTTCAGCAGGTTGGCGCCATTGAAATCGGCGTTGCTGATGGTCTTCGTGATCTGGTCACGAATAGACTTGAAGTCCTCGTTCAGCGCGGACCGGCTTGCCGTGTCCAGCGACGAATCGGATGCCGCGAGTGCTTTCTCCTTTAGTTGGCTCAACAAGTCGGTGACGGTTTGTCCCGCTGCCAGGGAGACGTCGATGGTGCTTGAAGCGCGTTGCAGAGAATCCGTAACGGCGTTCAGGGCGTTCGACGTCGCCTTTTGAGATTGGGCGATGGCGTAGATGGCGCCGTCGTCCTTCGCACTGGCCACTCTCAGGCCCGTGCTGATCCGGTTTTGGGTTTGCGCCAGCTCCTGTTGGGTCGCGTTGAGGTTCTGGAGCGCGATGAGCGCGCCAGGATTGCTATTCACCGAATTAGTCATCGGTCATTCCTTCCATTCTGGTCGGGTGAAAAACGGCTTTTGCCGTGCGGGCGTTCTGGCCCATGGGGGCCATCGCAAGGGTTGGGCCAGAACTTGGGCCGCGAGATGAGGATAACTATTTGTAGTTTTTAATATTTTTTCCACATCGCCGACCCGGCGCGGCGCGTTTCGAGCCGGTCGGCAGCATTTGCCGGAAGCTTTTGCCGCCGGCGCCCGGCCAGAGCCTGCACATGCGCTTGTTTCCCGCTGCGCGGCGCGCCAGAAGGGGGCCTCAGGAGTATGCGCATGTTTAGACCGAATATCCGGGCCGCAGGCTTGCTGGCGGCCGGGCTGGCAGCCTTGGCGCCCGCCCTCGCCTTTGCGCAAAATCCGTCGCCGAACCCGGGCTGCCGGTTGCCGACCTCGCCATCCGAAGTGGCCCAGATCATCAACAATTGCACCGCACAGATCAACGGCGCCAACCTGCCGCCATCGGCGCTATCCGAAGCCTATACGAGCCGCGGCGTGGCCTATGGCGACAGCGGCGACATGGCCCGCGCCTCCAGCGATTTCAGCGACGCTGTCCGCATCGATCCGCACAATGTCACCGCCCTGGCCAATCGCGGCGCGGCCTACGCAGCGACCGGCGATCTGGGGCGCGCGTTGACGGACCTGAACGAGGCCGTGAGGCTCAGTCCGGGCAACCCCGACGCCTACAACACTCGCGGCCTGATTTACGCCCAGCGCGGCGACCTGCCTCACGCCCTGACCGACTTCGAAATGGCGTTGCGCGGCGACCCCAACAATCCCGGCGCCCTGGCCAACAGGGGCAATGTCTACGCCGCCCAGGGCAATGACACGCGCGCCATCTCGGATTTCTCGGCGGCGCTCAGGCTGGATCCGAACATGGACATCACCCGCGAAAACCGGGCCATGGCTTACACCCGCAAAGGGGCGTACGCGCAGGGGCTCGCCGACGCGGATGAGGTCATCCGCCGCAACCCGCGCAACGCCAGCGCCTATGAAAGCCGCGCCCAGATCCACGCCCTCGCGGGCGAGCCGGCCAAGGCAGTTGACGATTTTACCCTGGCGATCGGGCTCGACCCTCGCGACGCCAACGCTTACTGGGGCCGCGGCAAAGCCTACAAAACCCTGGGGGATGCTCAGAAGGCCGACGCCGACGCGGCCACGGCTGTGCGGCTGGATCCAAGCCTTGCCGGCCATCCCTGAGAGGACGGCTTAAGCGGCCTGCGAGGTCGGTGCGCCCAGTCCCTGCATGATCATGCGGTTGATCTCGATCAGCGGGCCGAAGTCTTCCTCCTTCCGCATGATCGCACTGGTGTGTTTGTTGACCCAGATGCTCAGCGAGATAATCGAGGCGCGCACGCCGGCCGGCAGCGAATTTCCCGGCGAGCCGCAGTCGATCGCCAGGGCCGACCACAGCTGACGGTTCCAGTGCAGCGCTTCCATGCGGCGGCCAATTTCGTTGTCGGGCAGCTCTGAGGCCTCGATCAGCGAGCGGGTGACCTGTCCGAAGAGGCGGTATTCAGTCTCGCGCGGGTTTTCGGCGCGGGACCGGGCCTGCTCATACGCCTGAACGGCCATGGCCCAACCTCTCGTCCTCATACTCGATAAGCTTACGCGCCAGCATCAGGGCCTTGTAGTATTCCTTGGCCATGATGTGCTTGGACAGACCGACGCAATCGAGCAGCACCGGCGGGTTTTGAACGACGCTCATGAACTCAGCCAGGCGACCGGCGAATTCGTCGTAGTATTTCGCGGCCCCGGCTTCATCCAGGTACATCATCATGACCGGGAAATAGACGTGGCGGGCGGGCGTCGTGACGGCTTCCTGCTGCAGGATATCCTTCTCCCGCAGGACCGAGGCCTTGTTCTGGAGGATCAGGCTCGCCCGGCGATCGCCATTCTGAACGACCGCGCCATTCAGGACGAACTTTTCACCCGGCTTCAGGGACAACTTCAAAGGCAATAGGGTCGCGCCCCCCGGAAAACACTTGCGCCTTTTTGGCGCTTTCTACTGAACCAGCCTAAAACTTAGCCGCCGTGCGTTAACGAGGGCTTGAAGCGCTGAAATATCGCGGGTTTAGCAAAGCCTTAAGCATAGTCGACGCCAATCGGAGTCGAGTTTGCAGATGAGCGCCGGATGAAGAAATCCTCAGCAAAACAACGGCTGGCCCAGGGATCGGCGCCCGGAATTTCCGCACAACCGATGCGCGTAGACATCCCTGAGGTGCGACGGAACGTCGCAGACCTGGCAGGCGACAGCGCCTCGGAAAGTTCCCTGGCCATGCTCGAGCGCGCCATGGCCGACCTTAAAGCCATGAAGATCGCCCCCTTTTTGCAGCGCTCGGTGGAATGCGTGCGCCGCGAGGATGCGGCCGGCGCCGGCGAATGGGCGCTGAAAGCGCTGGAACTGGACGAGAAGAATGGCGTCGCGTGGCGCCTGCTCGGGATTTCACGCGAAAAGCTGGGCGACTTCGCCACCGCGATCACCTGCTACGAGACCGCTCTCACCCAGCTGACCGACCAGGGCGAAATCGCCAACGACATTGGCCGGCTGGCCTACCGGCTGGATCACAAGGACGTCGCGGCCAAGCTCTTCGCCTATTTCTGCCAGGCGCATCCGGAAATCCCCGACGGCGCCAACAACCTGGCGTGCGTCCTGCGCGACCAGAACCGTTATGCCGAAGCCATCGACGCCCTGAAAGTCGCTCTGGGCAACCATCCGGAAAATCCGCTGTTGTGGAACACCCTGGGCTCGGTGCTGAATGAACAGGGCGACCCGGCTGCCGCCCTGACCTTTTTCGAAGAGTCCCTGCGGTTTGACCCCCTCAGCGCCAAGGCTCGCTACAATCGCGGCAACGCGCTTTACGCCCTGTCGCGGTTCGACGAGGCCCTGGCCGATTGTGAAGCGGCGCTCGCCGTGGCCACGGACCCGGCCGAGCTGGCGATGATGCGCCTGTCCCGCTCGACCATAAAGCTGTGCCTGGCCCGCGTCGCCGAGGGCTGGGACGACTATGAGGCGCGCCTGGACCCGCACTTCGCCGGCGTCACCCAGTTCCTGATCGACCGGCCGAAGTGGACGCCGGAAGACGATCTGACCGGAAAGTCCATGCTGCTGATCGGCGAACAGGGGCTGGGCGATGAGGTGCTGTTCGCCAACACCATTCCCGACGTCCTGCAGGCGCTCGGCCCCGATGGGAAACTGACCCTTGCGCTGGAGCCGCGCCTGGTCAGCCTGTTTCAGCGCTCGTTCCCCACCGCGACCATCGGCGCCCACGTGACCTACAACGTCAATGGCCACACCATCCGGACCCTGCCGTTCATCAAGGACATGGGCCAGATCGACCTGTGGGCGCCCCTGGCCTCGCCCCTTCGCCGGTTTCGTTCCAGCCACGCCGCCTTTCCGGACCGGCCGCGTTTCCTGATCCCGGACGAGGGCCGCATCGCCCACTGGCGCAAGGTTCTCAGCGCCGCGCCGGCAGGGCCAAAAGTCGGCATCCTGTGGAAAAGCATGAAGCTTTCCGGCTCGCGCCACGGCCACTTCTCACCCTTCGAGCAGTGGGCGCCGGTGCTGCAGACGCCCGGCGTCTGTTTCATCAATCTGCAGTACGGGGACTGCGAGGCCGAACTGGCTCAGGCCAAGGCCGATCTGGGCGTCGATATCTGGACGCCGCCCGGCATCGATCTGAAGAACGATCTGGATGATCTGGCCAGCCTGTGCTGCGCGCTGGATCTGATCATCGGGTTCGCCAACGCCACCACCAACATCGCCGCCGCCAGCGGCGCAAACGTCTGGATGATCGGCCCGCCCGGTTCGTGGGTGCAAATGGGCGCGGGCCGGCACCTTTGGTATCCGCAGGTGCGCCTGTTTACCCGCCCCGCCGAGGGCGAATGGTCAGATGTGATGGGCGATGTGGCGGCCGGGCTGTCGAAAACGTCATCTGGCGGGCCGGAACACAATGCTGTCTGAGCGATTGATTTCCTGACGCTTCCAGCCTTCGCGCAGCGAGGGCATAGCGAACAGGAGATCACCATGACCCTTGATGACAAAGACAAACAAGGCGGCCTCAAGGATACGAATGACGCCCCCGTCGATCCGTCCGACAAGATCGAGGACAATCGCGACCGCCACACCGAGCACAACCTTGACCACGGCCTGAAGGAAACCTTCCCCGCCAGCGACCCGGTTTCGATCTCGCCCGGCGCGGACTGAGCGGAAAAAAGGCCTCACCCGTAACAAAACGACCCAGGCGGGGCGTGATGGCTTGCAACCGTCGCGTCCCGCTTTAGTTTGCTCATCCTCTCCCGACTTTGTGAGGATTCATGAGCCAGCGTTTCACAGGCACAAAAGATTACGTCGCCACCGACGATCTGACGATCGCGGTCAATGCCGCCATAGCGCTGGAGCGTCCCCTGCTGATCAAGGGCGAGCCGGGCACCGGCAAGACCGTGCTGGCCTATGAAGTGGCCAAGGCGCTGGGCGCGCCGCTGATCACCTGGCACATCAAGTCGACGACCAAGGCCCACCAGGGCCTCTATGAATACGACGCCGTCACCCGCCTGCGCGATTCCCAACTGGGCGAAGAGCGGGTCAAGGACGTCAAGAACTACATCAAGCCCGGCAAACTGTGGGAAGCCTTCGATGCGCCCGCTCGCCCCGTGCTGCTGATCGACGAGATCGACAAGGCCGACATCGAGTTTCCGAACGACCTGTTGCAGGAACTCGACCGGATGGAGTTCTATGTCTACGAGACCGACGAGACCATCAAGGCGGCGGTCCGGCCGGTGGTGATCATCACCTCGAACAACGAAAAGGAACTGCCGGACGCGTTCCTGCGCCGCTGTTTCTTCCACTACATCCGCTTCCCCG
>CAZJBC010000029.1:0-16275 GCA_964543805.1 uncultured Brevundimonas sp. | reverse complement strand
CGTAGGTGATCTTGGCGCTGGCGTCGGCGCGCAGGTGATCATCGAACGGCACGGTCGCGCCGGCCTTCATGTCGACGCGGGCCACCGGAGCCGGACGGCCGGCCAGGATGGCGTCGATCGCCTTGGCGGTGAAGGCGTTGGAGGCCGCGGCCTTCACGTTCGGGCTGGCCGAGGTGAAGCGGTTATCCAGCGGGCCGCGATAGGCGATGGTGAAGGCGTTCTTGGGGTCGATCACGAAGACTTCGCCTTCGCGCTGCACGCCCAGGCTTTCGCCAACCAGCTGATACTCGTCCATCAGAACCGGGATGGTGATGTGCTGCGCGGCGGCCTCGGCGGCGACTGCGTCGCGGCTGTCGGCCGTCTTGGAGTCGAGCATAAAGAACAGAACGCCCTTGTCCTTGTAGGCCATCTGCAGCTTTTCCAGCTCGGCCGAAGCGTCGCGCGAGAAGCCGGTGCCATTGGTGCGCGTCATTATGACGATCGCGGGGGCGTATTTGTAATAGTAGAGGTGATGCGCCAGACGGGTGTGATCCGTCAGCTGAAAATCATCGACCCGGGTGACCGAGCCGGCGGCCAGGCTGGGCTGAAGCCCCGCGACCCCAAAGAAAGCCGCGCACACGGTGGCGACCGAGGCGGCGATCAGTGCTTTTTTCATCTTCCTTGCATCCCTGTCTGCGGCATTGTTTTCACGGGATTTCGACCCGTTCAGCCCGCAAGTTTACCCAAGGTAAGCTATTGGACTCATTGTGGTGTTCTAGCGACCAAATAACACATCAATGTTTCAAGGAGTAGAGGCGGCGTCGTTTTGCCCGCATTCCGGCCCAACCCGGCCAGCCCCCTGTGACTGGCCTCAACTTGCCGCCCCGCCGTTAACGGTCGGAACACCTGCGCCGTGGCAAGACTGGCGCCTTGTTTGCAACGGATCGCGTCATGCCAGCCGCAGCGCTTAAAACCGGGACATGGCCCACGGCCCCCGAGCCTGACGCGCCGGACGGCGCGGCGCGTGACCTTGCCCCGCCCCCGGCTCCGCAACCCGCGCTCGAGCGCCTGATCGCCGAAGAGCCGGCGGGCGCCGACCGGCGCGGACCGCTGCGCCCCGAAAAGCTCGTCCCCTCGCGCGCACGCCTCACCGGCCAGCCCCTGGCGCTGGCCTTCCGCGGCGTCGACGTACTCCTGGTTGGCGGCCTGGCCCTGGCCTGTCTGGTACTGGCCAGCCCCTTGAGCTTGCTGGAAACCCCGTTTTCGGAAGCAGCGCCCCTGATCATCGCGTCGGTCGCCCTGCTGTGGGCCCTGAGCGCCGTCAAGGCCTATGGCTTCAGGGCCCGCGAGAGCCTGCTCCGCCACGCCGGCCGCCTGGTCATCGCTTTCGCCACGGCCGCCACACTGACCACCCTGATCGGCGGGTCGTTCCTCGGGATCGCCGGGGTCTGGGATGTAACCGGCGTTTGGTTCGCCGCCGCGGCGGTGCTGATCTGCGCCGCCCATGCCCTGGCCTGGCTCGAGGTCGCCCGCCTGCGCAAGGCCGGCCGCCTGACGTCCAACATCGTCATCGTCGGCACGGGCAAGAACGCCGAGCGCCTGATCGATGGGGCCCTGACCCACGGCGACGTGGCTATTCTGGGCGTCTTCGACGACCGCGCCGACCGCGCGCCGCGCCAGATCAAGGGCGTGCCCGTGCTGGGCGATACGTCCGCCCTGCTCGGCCACAAGATCATGCCCTTCGTGGACAAGGTGGTCATCGCCGTCCCCTCGGCCGCCCAGAGCCGCGTGCGCCAGCTGGTGGAAAAGCTGGGCGTGCTGCCCAATCCCGTCACCCTGGTGATCGACGTCGAGGGCGTGGCGCCCGGCAAGGCCTTTGCGCGGATTTCCGACACCCCGCTGGCCTATGTCTCGGGCAAGCCCAATGACGCCGGCCGGGCCATTCTCAAGCGCGCCCAGGATCTGGTCGTCGCCTCCCTGGGCCTGGTTGTGGCCCTGCCCATCATGGGTCTGACAGCCCTGGCCGTCCGCCTCGACAGTCCGGGGCCCATCCTGTTCAAACAGCGCCGCCACGGCTTCAACAACGAAGAGATCGTGGTCTGGAAGTTCCGCTCCATGAAGGCCTCGGCCTCCGACGCCACCGCCTCGCGCCAGGTCTCCAAGGACGATGACCGCGTCACCCGTGTGGGCCGTATCATCCGCAAGACCAGCCTCGATGAACTGCCACAGATCTTCAATGTCCTGACCGGCGAGATGAGCCTGGTCGGCCCGCGCCCCCACGCCATCGGCATGAAGACCGGCGATACGGAGTCGGCCCTGTTGGTCGCGCAATACGCCCACCGTCATCGCATGAAACCGGGCATCACCGGCTGGGCCGCAATCCATGGCTCGCGTGGCCCGGTCGACACGCCCGAACAGGTCCGCCGCCGCGTCGCCCTCGACGTCGAGTACATCGAGCGCCAGTCCTTCTGGCTCGACCTCTACATCATTCTCATGACCATCCCTTGCCTGCTCGGCGATTCCGAAGCGGTGCGGTAGCCCGATGTTCTGGCGCGGCGTCCTTGGGTATCTCCCTGTCAATATCGTCCAGGGCCTCGTCGGCCTTCTGACCATCTACGCCTTCACCCGGCTTCTGACCCCCGACCAGTACGGCCATTACGCCCTGGCTCTTTCGGTGGTGATGCTGGTCCACACCCTGACCTTCACCTGGCTGGAAGCGGCCATGGCGCGGTTCCAGCCGCGCGAGGCCGCGGGCGGCAACCTTGCCCACCACTTCGCCACCATTTACCGCGCCTGGTTCGTCCTGGCAGCCGCGCTCGGCGTCATCGCTGTCACCCTGCTGCTCGTCCTGCCGCTGGAACAGCCGCTGAAGCTGGCTCTGGCTTTCGGTCTGGTCGCCACCTTCGCCAAGGGCCTGGTGCGCCTGGCGCAGGAACATCGCCGCGCGGCCGGCCGCGTCGCCTCGGCCGCCGCGGTCGACATGATCACCACCGCCGGGGGATTCGCCGCGGGCGTCGCGCTGGCGGCCCTGGGCCTCGGCGGCGCGGCCCCCATGGCCGGCATGGCCGCGGGCTTTGCCGTCTGCATGGTCTGGGTCCTGCCCTCGGAAATGAAACTGATGAAGGGCGGCAAGTTCGAAGCCGCGCGCGTCGGCGACTACGCCGGCTATGGCCTGCCTCTGGCCGGATCGCTGATCCTGGCTCTGGTGCTGTCCACCACCGACCGCTTCCTGCTGGCCGGCTTCCTCAATGAACAGAGTGTCGGCGTCTATCACGCCGGCTACAGCCTGGCGAACCGCACCCTGGATGTGATGTTCATCTGGCTGGGCTCGGCCGCCGGCCCCGCCGCCGTCGCCGCCCTGGAATTCGGCGGCCGCGCCGAGCTGGAGCGCACGGCCCGCGAACAGGCCTCGTTCATGCTGCTGCTGACCCTGCCCGCCGCCGCCGGTCTGGCGCTGGTCTCGCACCCGCTCTGCCAGGTGCTGATCGGCGAGTCCCTGCGCGAGGGGGCAGCGCAGGTCACCCCCTGGATCGCCGCCAGCGGCCTGTTCGCCGGCCTGACCACCTACTATTTCCATACCGCCTTCACGCTTGGCAAAGCCACGCGGCTTTTGCTGGCAGCCATGGCCATTCCGGCCATCGCGAACGTCATTCTCAACATCGTCCTGATCCCGCGTTTTGGCGTCATGGGGGCGGTATGGGCGACCGCCGCCAGCTACGCCCTGGGCCTGGTCGCCTCGGCCATCCTCGGCCGCCGCGCCATCGCCCTGCCGATTCCATGGGATACGCTGGCCCGCGCTGGCCTGGCCACGGCGGTCATGGTTCCGGCGGTGATGTTGGTCCCGGCCTTCGGCGGCTTTGGCGAGCTGATCGCCAAGGCCTGCGTCGGCGCCGCGGTCTATGCCATCACCGTCCTGATGCTCGACGCCGGCGGCGCGCGCGGCCAGCTGACCCGGGTGCGCGGCGCCCTGCAAAGCCGTCTGGCTCCGGGATGAAGCCCGCCGTCACCGACAACGCCCGCTGGAAGGGCGCGACGCCGCTGGTCTCGGTGCTGGCGCCCTTTTTCCGAGACGATCCCGCCCGCCTGCTCGCCGCCCTGGGCGCGCAAGCCATCGACGGCGTCGAACTGGTGGTCCTCGATGACGGCTCCGGCGACGCCGCCCTGGCCGCGGCCGCCGCCCGCCAGATCACAGCTCTGGCCCTGCCGGCTCGCTTCATCGCCCTTGCCGCCAACGAGGGGCGTGCGAAAGGCCGCAACCGCCTGGCCGCCAACGCCCGTGGCCGCTGGCTGCTGTTCCTGGACAGCGACATGCTGCCCGACAGCCCCGATTTCCTTAAGACCTGGCTGGATCTGGTCCGCCGCGATGAGCCCGCCGTCGCCTTTGGCGGCTTTTCTCTGGATCAGGCGCCCGCCACCCGCGACAACGCCCTTCACCGCGCCATTTCGGGACGCTCGGATTGCGTGGACCTGGCCACGCGAACCCGCA
This sequence comes from uncultured Brevundimonas sp., assembly GCA_964543805.1. Classification (GTDB taxonomy): domain Bacteria; phylum Pseudomonadota; class Alphaproteobacteria; order Caulobacterales; family Caulobacteraceae; genus UBA5005. The sequence goes on along the minus strand of CAZJBC010000029.1, from coordinate 11,810 downwards.
CGCCCGAGAAATACGTCTTTACATCGAACCTCCTGGTCCGCCGCGATGTCTTCGAGAGCGAAGCCTTCGACGAGGGTTTCACCGGTTGGGGCTGGGAAGATGTCGAATGGGCCATGCGGGTCTCGCGCAAGCACGCGATCCTCCACGTCGACAACACCGCCACCCATCTGGGCCTGGACCGCGCGGGCGTGATCGCCGCCAAGTACGAGCAATCGGCCGCCAATTTCGCCCGGGTCGTCGCCAGCCACCACGATATTGTCAGCGCCTATCCCAGCTACCGCGCCGCGCGCATCCTGCGGCGTGTTCCCCTGCGCGGCCTGTGGCGGCCCATGGTCAAGCTGACCGCCCTGGCCGATCCTCTGCCGCTGTCCTTGCGCGCCTTCGCCATGCGCCTCTATCGCGCCGCCCTCTACGCCGAGGCCGTATGATGGAGGTCTACAGCGCCGACCGCTCGCTGAAGGGCAAGCTGCGCCGCCGCTGGGCGCGTCTGGTCAACCGCCGCCCGGCCCGGCTTTCGCTGGACCGGCCTATGGTCACTTTTTCTTTTGACGACGTCCCCGCCACCGCCGCCGGCGCGGGCGCCGCCATTCTCGAGGCGCGCGACCTGAACGGCACCTTCTTCGTCGCCGCCGGCCTGGCCGGACAGGACAGCCCCTTCGGTCTCTATGCGAAAGACGCTGACGCCCGCCGCCTGGCCGCCGCCGGCCACGAGATCGCCTGCCACACCTTCTCGCACCTGGACTGCGGCAAGGCCGATGGCCCAACCATCGCCGCCGACGTCGCCCGCAATACCCAAGCGCTGAAGGCCATGGGCGTTGAGACCACTACCTTCGCCTATCCCTACGGCGATGTCTCGCCCGTGGCCAAGGCCGTGCTGGGCCCGCGTTTCGTGCTGCTTCGCGCCCTGCACCACGGGGTGATCGAAACCGGCGCGGATCTGAACCAGGCGCCCGCCGTCGGCATCGAGGGCCCGGACGGCGAAGCCATCGCCGTCCGCTGGCTGAACGAGGCCGCCGCCCGCAAGGCCTGGCTGATCCTGTTCACCCATGATGTGAAGGAAGCACCCTCGCCTTTCGGCTGCACGCCGGCGGCGCTGCAGCGCCTGGCCGACAAGGCTTTGGCTATGGGTTTTGACATTGTCACCGCCGCCGAAGGCGCGCGTAGAGCCGCCTAGACTGCCCGCAAACTCTCGACCCGCGCCACCCCGAACCGCCAGTCGCGATTGGGGGACGTGCGGCTGAAGAAGACTCTCAGTGGCGTCTCGACCAGTTTCCAGCACACCCACGATCCGCCAACCAGAACCCCGACCCAGCCCGCCCCCAGCGCCAGATGCGCCGGACCGCTCAGTCGCGGCGCGGCTTTCAGCGCCGTGGCCAGCACATCGATGGTCAGGCCGTGCAGCAGATAGACCGAGTACGAAGCTTCTCCCAGCCGGTCGCCCAGCCGGTTCTCCAGCAGGCGATGCCGGGTCAGGGCCGCACCGGCGATGATCGCCGGAAAGGCGACGGCGACGCAGGCAAAGTCCGCCAGCCACCAGGTCCGGCCTATGCCACAGGCATAGACCAGCACGCCGGCCGCCATGGCCAGGACGCCCAAGCCCGCTCGGCGGTTGATTGCGGCCTTACCTGAGACCAACTGGTGCACCGTAACCCCGGCCCAGAAGGCCGACAGGGCGCGCAGGCCGCCGACCCAGAAACTCGCCCCGGTCCAGCCGCCGTCGATGCCGCCGCGGGCCTGCGCAACGAACGCCAGTCCCACCGCCGCAACGGCCGCGATCATCCAGGCGCCGCTCTTGATCCATTTGGTCCAGGCGAAAAACGCCAGGCACATGGCCACTTCCCAGACGATCGACCAGCTTTGGACGACGAACGGATAGGCCGCCCCGTCCGCCGCCACGCCGGATCTGGCCGGTAGCAGCATCAGGTTGAGCGGCAGGGCCACCATGGAGGCGAGATCGAAATCGACCCGCCCTGTCGCGACCTTCAGCGCCCAAAACGCGAACCCCGCCAGGGTCGCCAGGAACAGGAGCGGATAAAGCCTGGCAAGTCGCAGCTGGAAGAACCGCTCCGCGCCCATCCCGCCCGCAATCCGCTCGCCGTAGGCATGGGCGATGACAAACCCGGACAGTACGAAGAACAGGTCCACGGCCAGATAGGCGTGCGGCAAGGTGCGGGAAACGGCGAACAGAACCGGCGCGTGATAGACCGCCACCATCAGCGCCGCGACGCCGCGCACGGTGTTCAGAGAGCGGATTTCGCCCGAAGGGGTCGGGGACTTGCTCATGCAGCGGGCGCCGTGGCGGCCGGGGCGCCGCTAAGCAGCTTGAAGCCGCTCATCTTGCGCATGGCCTTGCGCGCCGGCAGCTCGATCAGGTGGTGCGCCAGGGCCGCCACCGGCAGAACACCTGCGACCAGCAGCACGCCGAATACCACGGGCAGCGGTTCAGCCGGCGCATGCAGCGCCACCCGAACGCCGTTGGTCACCACCAGCAGCCAGGGAATGCAGACCATGTAGAGGGCGAAACTCACCTCACCCAGCCACACCCAGGCCGGCGCGGTCAGGCGCCTGGAGCCGGCCGTGCTCAGCGAGCCCAGCGAATAGATCAGGGCGCCGAATAGCAGCACCAGCAATACGTCCGGCGCGCCCAAGGCCGCCGCCGCGGCGACCGCGCCGACGGATAGGGCCGACGCCGCCTGAGCCACTCGCGCCGTGCGCAACGGCTGGGCCCGCCACAACAGATAGGTCGCGCAGCCCAGGGCGAAACACGGCACGATCCGAAGCGCGCCCCAGCGCAGAGTCGCCTCGGTCAGGGCAAAGCCCGCCGTGCGCTGGAACACCGCGTCCAGCACGATCATCAGACCCGCGGCCAGCCCGACCGCCAGCCACGGCCGGTTGCGCAGGCTCCAGGCGGCGAAGGCGAAGGCGGGGAAGGTAAGATAGGCGAACCATTCGGCCGAAATGGACCACGATGGATGGTTCCAGCCGCCGCTCTGCCCCAGGCCCCAGGCCTGAAGCATGAGGAACTGCGCGGGCAAGGAACTCCAGACCAGCAGCTTGTCCCCGGTGCTGGCGCCGATGGCCATGGCCGCCAGGCCCAGGGCGCCCAGACCGATCAGGGTCGCCAGGTGCAGCGGATAGACCCGCGACAGCCGCGCCCAGATGAAGCCCTTGTAATCCAGCCGCTTTTCGCCGAACGCCTCAAGATAGACGTGGCTGAGAATGAACCCCGACAGCACGAAGAACAGCTCGACGCCCAGATAGCCCTTGTTCTCCCACATCGGCCGCGCGGCAGGGGTCAGGGCGGGCCAGTAGTGATAGCCGACCACCCAGACAGCGGCGAAGAACCTCAACGCCGTCAGGGGCTTCAGATTTTGCGGTGCGGGTGCCATGAAGCGCCTCGAAATGGGACGTATGGGTCCCTTTCAGGCAACCGGCGTGCCAGCCGCTTCAGGCCCTCGCACCCTCCGGCGGCGGGTCGCGATAGGCCAGCTTGCAGGCAATGGCGACGAACAACACCCAGTTCAGGTCGTTGTAGGTCACCGAAACACTCTCAGTCAGCGAGATCATGGCGTAGATCAACAGGAACGGCAGGGCCATGTAGGCCCCAGCATCGCGAAAGGCGGCCACGATCCCGGAGATCATGGTCTGGGCGAAGAACAGCGACCAGGCGATCAACCCCACGATCCCCAGCCACAGCAGCTGTTCGTACCAGCTGGAGTGCGAGTGATAGGGTCTGAAGCCAGCATCGTGGATGATCCAGGCCAGCGGCGTCCACGGCAGCTTGTCCGACCAGATGGTGCCATAGCCGTGGCCCAGCCATGGGTGGTGCTTGACCTGGGTCATCACCGCCGCCCAGATCTGGGTGCGGCCGGTAAGGGTGGCGTCTTTGCCCAGGGCGTCAAAGATCGCGCCGGCCGCCAGCATGTAGGTTGCCACACCCGCCAGCGCCGCCAGCACGGCCAGATAGGAAAAGGCTACAGCGCTCGCCGGCCCGCGGCGCACCAGGGCGACAAACATTGTGGCCGCCACGCCCAGCGCAATCGCCACCAGCGATGTCTTGGAGGTCGAGAGCAGCACCAGGGCCAGACACAGCAGGCCCATGCCGATCCACAACCAGCGCCGCTTTGGGTGCAGGATCGCGGCGGCGGTAAAGGCCGGCATGAACACCGCCATATAGCCGCCCATGGCGTTCTTCTCGCCCCACAGCCCGCGCCAGGCGCCGGGAAACTGCGACCCCGGCGGCATGCGGCCGATGGAATGGACGGCCACACCCATGACAAGGCTCAATACGCACAGAATGCCGAAGGTAATGGCCATCAGTTCGATTAGCCGCGGCCAGGAAAACCGCGCCGCCAGCGACACCGCCGCCAGCACCGTAAAGTCCTGGGCCACCGCCCGGCGCATGGTCTCGCCCGGATCGATCGACCAGGTCATGGAGGCGACCACCAGCCCCATGATCAGGATCAGAAACGGCTGGCGGATCAGCACCCGGAAGGCGTCGCCGGCGTTGAGGACCAGCAGGGCTATCCCTGCGAAATAGGCGGGGAAATAGAGGTTGCGGATCAGGCCGCTGTTGGCCGGATCGACGCTCTCGCCCATCAGGGGACGGATCCAGCCCTGGCTGAAGATCAGCAGCATGAAGATGGCCAGTCCGCCGGTCACATAGTCGATCAGGGTGTCGCGCCGCGCCTGCGCAGCCGCCGGCCGCGCCGGCGCATCCCAGCCCCTGGCCGGATAGTAGGTCACGACCCCAGGGCCCCCAGGATCGGCAGCGGCTCGACCTCACAGCGGTTAAAGAACAGGCCCGCCACCCGGCCGCCGGCAGCGCTGATCGCGCTCTTCAACAGGGCAGGCGGGCGGGCGTCGCCCGCGTCGGCCGCCACCACCAGCACGGTCGCGTCTGCATAGGGCGCCAGCATGATCGAGGCCTGGGACTGGTCGGCGCTGGGCGCATCGATGATGATCAGCTCGGCGTGGCGGCGCATCACGTCCCAGTAAGCCGAGCCCGGTGTCACGTAGGCCGCCTGTCCCGGCTGCAGCAGCTCGCGGCGAAAGCGCGTCACCCACAGATTGGGCCCGCCGACCGGATGGGCGACCAGATAGCGCGCCGACGGCACGGGCTTGCCCGCCTGGTCCACCGCCTGAGGGCGCACCGTAAAGAACGCCGAGCCGTCGGGCGATCCGCCGGCCGCTCCGCCCATCCGGCCATAGACCGACGGAAGGGCGGCGATGGTCGCCGATTGCGACGCGCCCGGCAGGTCAAGGTCGATCAGCCAAACCGGCCGGCGCAGCTGCATCGCCGCGAGCCGGGCGAATTCGCGCGCCACCGTGGATGTCCCCTCGCCGGCCCGGGCGGCGGCGAACTGCAGCACCCGGCCGTGGCCCGGCGCCTGGCCGTGGGCCAGCGGACCCAGAGCGGCCGCCAGTCTCGCCATCTCGGAGGAAAGATCCACCATCGCCGAATCGCCGTGCGGGGGCCAGGTCCCCCGGTCATCATGGACAGGTTTCCAACGCCCGGCCACGGCGCCTAACGCTTTACACGCGCCGTCGCCAGCACCGGAAGGTCAAGGGTGCGCCCCGCGGCCACGGCGGTCGGCAGACCGGGCTTGAGGAAGACGTTGAGCAGCCCGGCGCACAGGGCGGTAAAGGCGGCCAGCATCACGGTCAGGATAGCGATAAGCTTGCGCTTGGACGATCCTTCCACCGGCGGGCTGGCGCGGCTGACGGTCAGGATATTGTCTGGCCCGGCCTGGGCGATGGCGTCGCTGGCGTTACTCTCCAGCGCGCTGCGCGAGAAGCTGGTCACCGCATCCTGAAGCACCGTGCGATCGTTCATCAGCCGGCGGAACTCCGGCTCCATGGCGTTCAGGGCCTGCAGACGCTGGTTGGCCTGGGTGATCTCGCGGGTGACTTCGGCCAGGGAGGCGCCGGCCGCCGCCACCGCGGCCTCGGCGTCGGCGCGGTTGGACTGCAGGGTCTGATAGTTGGGATTGGCGCCGATCCGGCGTGCCGTATCGCCGGCGGCCGGCTCCTGGGCCTGGGCGCGAACCAGGGCGGCGATCCGCTCATCCAGGGCGCGCACTGGCTCGGAGGTCTCGAGCATCGTCGACAGCAGTTGGCTGCGCTGTTGGCGCAGGGCGTCCAGCGCCTTGGCGCTGTCGACGTTGACATCGCGATAGGAGGTGACCTCCGGAGGCGAGGCGGCGAGGTTGCGGCTGGTCACCGCCAGCCGCGCCTGGGCGTCCTGCAGCTGGGCGCGCAGGGTCGACTGGTTGGCCAGCAGGCTGCTCAGGTTGGAATTGGTGGCCGTCTTTTCAGCGTCGAAGTCGCCGATGTTGTTGTCGTCCAGAAAGCGTTGCAGCGCGGCGTTGTCAGCATCCAGCCGCGCTTGTGTTGACTCCTTCTGGGCCTCCCAGGCGGGCGCGTTGGAGCCCAGCAGTTTGGTGGCGCGATAGACCCGGTACTCCTCGATCAAGGTGTTCAGCACCCGCGCGGCCATGTCCGGATTGACGTGCTTGAACGACAGCTTGATCGACGGCAGGTCCGGCGCGGTTTCCACGGCCAGGGACTTGCCGATGGCGGCGGCGGCCTTGGCCGTGGCGTCGGCCTTTTCGGCGGGCGTGCCGCCAACCTTCATCTTCGGATAGATGGCCGCAACCCCGATCCGGTCGACGACCCGTTTGGCCAGTTCGCTGCTCTGCAGGATATCCAGTTCCTGGTCGGTCATGGCGTTGGTGGTGGCGATCGCGCCCCGGCCCGCGTCGCCGGCCCTGGGATGGTAGACGTTCTCGTCGCCCAGCCGCACGACCACGGTCGCATAGGCGGTGTAGTCGGGCTTGATGGTCAGGGCGAAGGCGAGGCCAAGCGCCGTGATGACGATGAAGATTCCCGCCATCATCCAGCGCTGGCGCCAGAGCAGGGTGATGATGTCGCCAAAGCCCAGGCGCGCGCGCTGGCTCCAGCCGTTGTCGGGCCGAAAGCCGCCGTCATTCGCGGCATATCTCCAGGCGTCCGCCGTGCTCATGCGAATCTTCTGATCGCTCTAGTGTGGCGATTCAGAAATTCGCCGTGCTTGATATCATCAGCGGAGCGAATTTCTGAATCTCCAGCCACACTAGAAATGTTTGAATCTAGTGTGCTTGTTGAATTTGAAGTTCGCCAAAGGGAGGATATCGGGCGCTTGCGAACTTCAAATTCAGCACACTAGTGGAATCTATGAAATTTGACCCTGAGCCCGCGCCCTTAACGATTGGTTACCCATTTTCCTTAACCTTTGGGCTGACGACATTTTTTCCTGGAATTCGACCATTTCGATGCGAAAGGCCCTCATCCTGGCGACCGCCGCCGCCCTGGCCGTTCTGGCCGGCCCCGGCATGGCCGCCGCACCGGCGGGCAATTTCGTGCGCGTGCCCTATGCGACCTGGAGCAATTCCGAGCCGCTCTACCAGCTTTATCCGGGCGATGAGGTCGAGATCAGCTTTCCGACCAACCCCGAATACAACAAGACCCTGACCGTCCGCCCCGACGGGCGCGTCACCCTGCCGATCCTGGGCGACATGGAGGTCGCCGGACGGCCGATCGATGATGTCAGGGCCGACACTCGCCGGGCCTACGCCACCCAGTTCCGCAACCCGAACATCGACATGGCGGTAAAGCCCCAGCCCATCCGGGTCTCGGTCGGCGGTGAGGTGGGCGCGCCCGGCGACGTCTCGCTGATCGCCGACGACAACGCCCTGCAGGCGATCATCCGCGCGGGCGGCGTCAAGACGACGGGCAATTTGAAACGAGTGCAGATCATCCGCCGCGGCGCGGCCGGCAGTCTGATGATGACGGAGGTGGATCTGTCAAAAGCCTTCCGGCATGGCGAGCAGCCGGATCTGGCGCCCCTGGCGCGCGGCGACATCGTCTATGTGCCGAGAACCGGCATCGCCAATGTCGACCTGGCGGTGCAAAGCTTTGTGGCCGCCTTGCCTTTCACCCTGAACTACTCGCTCAACGCCACGACCACCTCGGTGACCAAGGTCAAGCCCTAGGGTCTAACCGTGCGCCAGCCATTCGCGCGCGGCGCGCTGTGCTTCGGCGACGTCGTCGGCGGCCATCTCCTGGCTCAGTTCCTTGCGGTAGACCTTGGCTTCCAGCGAGCCGCGCATGGCCGCCAGATTGAACAGCATGTGGGCCGAGACATAGTCGAGCGGCGCGCCGCCCTGTCCCGTGGAATAGAGCAGCCCCATGCGGAACAGCTCATCGCCGGAAGAATCCGGCCCGGGCAGAGGCAGGCCCTGGGCCTGGCTGGTCTGCATTTCCATCGTTTTTCCCTCTCAAGACGGGATCGAAATCCGTTCTGGATCACGCGCCCGTTAGGACGATGGAATCAGCAAAGCGCCGCCCCCCTGAAAATAAGGTTAAGGGCGGCCAGGCCTGAAAAGTCGCCTTCGCAGGTGTGTTAACGGCGCCGCGCTCGCTGCCCGAACAGCACAGCCCGGGCCCGGGCCTGCTCCTCTTCCGTCCCGCGCAGATTGGCGTCTGTGGGCTTGGGCGGCTTGATCGCCTTGCCGGCCTGGACGGCGGGGCGGGCGTCGATGCGTTCCTGCCAGGCCTTTAGATTGGGAAACTCGGCCAGGTCCTGGCCGAAAGCGTTCGGAATCACCCAGGGCCAGCAGATGATATCGGCGATGGAATAGTCGCCGCAGATGAACTCGCGGCCTTCCAGACGATCATCCAGCACCCCGTACAGCCGGTTGACCTCATTGGTGAACCGCGCCGCGCCATAGGCGGACAGACGCGTGTCCTTCAGAAAGCCTGGCGCATAGTTGCGGAAATGGTTGGCCTGGCCGCAGGCGGGGCCCAGGTTGGCGACCTGCCAGATCAGCCACTCATCGACCTCGACCCGGCCCCGTTCGTCAGCCGGATAGAGCTTGCCGCTCTTGCGCCCCAGGTACTGCAAAATGGCGCCGGACTCGAAGATGCTGATCGGCGCGCCGTCCGGCCCGTCGGGATCGACGATGGCGGGCATACGGTTGTTCGGACTGATTTTCAGGAACTGCGGCTTGAACTGGTCGCCCGCGCCGATGTCGACGAAATGCACATCATAGGGCAGGCCCATCTCTTCCAGGGCGATGGTGATTTTCTTGCCGTTGGGGGTCGGCCAATAGTGGACCTGGATCGGGTTGGTCATCGTCTCTCCGGCGTTGATATCGCTCCCCGCACATGGGCCCTGGGCGCGCCAAAGCCAAGCCTTACAAGGCGATCGCATCAAAAAACCCAACGTGGCTGTGGGATCGCGCCGCCGGCTTTTGCGTTTTTCTCCCATCGACAGAAGGAGACGCAGACATGAAACGTCTGATCATCAGCCTTGCCACGGCGGTTATCGTGGCCAGTCCCATCCTCACTGCTCCGGCCGCTTTTGCGGGCGGACGCGACAATCGCGGCGGCCAGGACCGCGGCGGCGATCGCCGCGGCGGCGACCGTGACGAGCATGGCCGCTGGGACGACCATCGCGACAACGGTTATTACCTGGGCGACCGCTGGTACTTCGGCCCGCCGCCGGTGACCTATTACAACCGCGACGACTTCCGGCTCGGCTACCGGGCCTGGGTGCGCGGGGACCGAATTCCGCGCGGCTATCCCGTTGTCGTGGTCAATGACTACAACCGCTACAATCTGCGCCGCCCGCCCCGCGGTTATCATTGGGTGCGCGCCAACAACGGCGATTTCCTGCTGGCCGCCATCGCTACCGGCGTGATCCTCGAGCTGGCGACGCGCTCCTAGGCCATGCCACAACCGGCAGCCGCCCCGGATCCGTCCGGGGCGGTTTTGTTTTCCGCAGTCAGCCCTGACCGCTTTTGTTTTTTGAGGGATGTGGCAGTCTGCCGCCAATCAACAAAACATCGGCAGGAAACCATGACCCTTCGCGCTAATTTTCTGGCCGCCGGGCTGACTCTGAAGCTCTGCGCCACTGCCCTGGCTCAGACCCCGGCGCCATCCGCCGCGCCAAAGGCCCCTGTGGTCGCCAGCACATCCCTGACCCCACCCCCCGATGCGCCGCCCATCCATCCGGTTGCGCCCGGACCCTACAAGGTGGCCATCGAGGCCAATCCAGGTCTGATGACGCACACGATCTACCGGCCCGAAAACCTGGCCGGATTTACCGGGGCCAAAAAGCTGCCGATCATCGCCTGGGGCAATGGCGCCTGCTCGAACGCCGGCCTGCTGTTCGCCAACTTCCTGACCCAGATCTCCAGTCACGGCTATCTGGTCATCGCCTCAGGTCCCAGGGACGCGCCCCTGCCGGCTTTCGCCAGCGCCAACGGGACCGACGGGCCCAAGCCCGCGCCCAACAGCGGCATCGCCTCGGCCATGACCAAGGACGGCGACCTCATCAAGGCCATCGACTGGGCCATCGCCGAGAACGCCCGCCCCGGAAGTCCCTATTTCGGCCACCTCGATCCGACCAAGGTCGCCGTCATGGGCCAGTCCTGCGGCGGGCTGCAGGCCACCGCCGTCGCCGGCGATCCGCGCATCAAGACCGTGGTGATCTGGAACTCGGGCGTCTTCAACACGCCGACGACTGCGCCCGGCGGCGCGCCGACCGCCTCGCTGAGCGCAGCCACCAAGGACAGCCTCAAGGCCTTTCACGCCCCGGTCGCCTATTTCCTCGGCGGGCCGTCCGATGCGGCCTACGCCAACGGCAAGGACGACTTTTCCCGCATCACCACCGTCCCGGCCTTCATGGGCAGCATCCACTCAGGCCACGGCGGCACCTATGGCCACCCCGGCGGCGGCTGGTTCGGCGAGGTGGGCGTGGCCTGGCTCGACTGGCAGCTGAGGGGCGATCGCAACGCGGCCAAATGGTTCACCGGCGCCGACTGCACTCTGTGCAGGAACCCGGTATGGGAAGTCGAGCGAAAGAGTCTGTAGCCGAGGTTAAAGCCCCAGCTTCGTCTTCAGGATCTGATTGACCGTCCCCGGATTGGCTTTGCCCCCGGTGGCCTTCATCACCTGGCCGACGAACCAGCCGATCGCCTGGGGTTTTTCCTTTACCGAAGCCGCCTGGTCCGGGTTGGCGGCGATCAGGCCGGCGATGATGCCTTCCAGGGCGCCGGTGTCGGATTCCTGTTTCAGCCCGTGCTTCTCGACGATCTGCTCGGGCGTGCCCTCGCCGGCCCACATGTGATCGAAGACTTCCTTGGCGATCTTCTACGAGATCACGTCCTCCTCGCGCAGGCGCACCAGACTGGCGATGTCGGCGGCGGGGATGGGCGAGTCCTCGATGTCCTTGCCGGCGGCCGACAGGCGCGAAAGCAGTTCATTGGTGACGTAGTTGGCCACCAGCTTGGCGTCGCGACCTTTCGCGGCGGCCTCGAAATAGTCGGCGCGCGCGCCCTCGATGATCAGCACCCCGGCGTCATAGGCCGACAGGCCGTACTGCGACTGCAGGCGTTTCTTCTTGGCGTCAGGCAATTCCGGCAAGCTCGCCTTGATATTCTCCACCCAGTTCGCATCCAGGATCAGCGGCAGCAAATCCGGGTCGGGGAAATAGCGGTAGTCGTGCGCCTCTTCCTTGCTGCGCATCGAGCGGGTTTCCATCTTGCCGGGATCGAACAGGCGGGTTTCCTGGTCGATCTTGCCGCCGTCCTCGATGATTTCGACCTGGCGGCGGGCCTCGCATTCGATGGCCTGCTCGATATAGCGGAACGAATTGACGTTCTTGATCTCGCAGCGGGTGCCCAGCTCGGCGCCGGGCTTGCGCACCGAGACGTTGACGTCGGCGCGCAGGTTGCCCTTTTCCATGTCGCCGTCGCAGGCGCCGA